>JBHHTO010000046.1:0-13687 GCA_046753425.1 Rhodothalassiaceae bacterium
CGGTCTCGAGGCGCACGCCGCCCGAGGCCTCGGTCTCGGCGCGTCCGCCGACGACGGCAACGGCGCGGGCGAGCATGGGCGGGTCCATATTGTCGAGGAGCAGGCGCGTTGCACCGGCGGCGAGCGCCGCCTCGACCTCGGTGAGCGTCTCGCACTCGACCATGATGTCGGCGTGGCCCGCGGCCCGCGCGGCGGCGACGGCGGCCGCGACCGATCCGCGGGCGGCAATGTGATTATCCTTGATGAGGACCATGTCAAAGAGACCCATGCGGTGGTTCTCGGCCCCGCCGCAGGCGGCGGCGTATTTCTCGAGTGCACGCAGGAGCGGGATCGTCTTGCGGGTATCGCGAATGCGTGCACCCGTGCCCGCCACCCGGTCGACGAAGGCGCGGCTGAGGGTGGCGATGCCCGAGAGGTGCTGGACGAAATTGAGTGCCGTGCGTTCCGCCGTCAGCACCGCCCGTGCCCTGCCGCTGATCTCCATCAGCACGGTGCCGACGGCGACGGTGTCACCGTCCGCGACCTTCTGATGCAACACAAGGTCTCGATCGCAGGCGCGAAAGACGGCCGCGGCGACCGGCAGGCCTGCGACCGTCATCGCGTCGCGCGCGACCATCACGGCCCTGAGCCGGGCCTCCGCGGGAATGACCGCCTCGCTCGTGATATCGCCGCTGCCCACATCTTCGGCGAGGGCCGCCGCGACAAGGCGGTCGAGCTCCGTGTCGCTGAGATAGTGTGAAAGATCCGGCATCGGAGCCCTCTGTCCGTTGCGGTCGCTTCTTCGGGCCACTCCCTGCCATTGCGGAGAGGAATAAGCAAATCTTAAGCAACCGGACCTAGCCTCGCCTGCGGGGCAGAAGATGAGAAGCGGGTGGGGCAAGCGCCATGGGGAGCGCTTCGTGTGGAAAACGTGCATTACAGGAAGGGCGAGGTGATCTACCGGGAAGGCGATCCCGGGGATGCCATCTTCGTTCTTGAGGAAGGAGCGGTCGCCGTCTCGCGCGAGGTGTCCGGGCGGCAGGTGCGGCTTGCCGTCATCGGCAAGGGCGAGATCTTCGGCGAGAGCGGGGTCATTCTCGGCAAGCCGCGCTCGACGACCATGACGGCGCTCTCCCCCGTTTCGGCCCTCAAGGTCGATCGGCCGCGGTTCCTGCAGGTTTTCTCGGAGGACAATCCGATCGGGTTGCCGCTCCTGCGCATGCTGTGCAGCCGGCTCGAGAAGGCGGATCGCCGCATGCTCGACATCGAGGATGACACGCGGGAGAAGGCGGCGCTTGCCCGCCTTGAGAGCGTGCGCATCTTCGGGGACTCGCCGCTTGTCGCAAGACAGATCGGCGAGAGGGGCGCGGGCGTCGGACAGTTTCCCTTCCGCATCGGGCGGGTGATGACAGCGAACCGGCCGCCCTCCATTCGCCCCGAAGGGCTTGCGCTCTTTCCCGGCAACGACGCCTCGCTCTCGCCCGAGCATCTGGCGCTGGAAAAGCGCGACGGGTATCTCATCGTGCGCGATCTCGGCAGCTATCTCGGGACGCTCGCCAATGGCCGCTATCTCTCGCGTTTCAGCCACGAGGCGACGGCAGCGCTCTATTTCGGCGTGAACGAGGTGATTGCCGGGACCAAGGATTCGCCCTTCCGCTTCCGCATCGTGATCGAACCGCGCGCCGGCGGTGGCACCGCTCCCTGAGCGTCCGCCTCTTGACGGACGGGGCGCAATCGCTGACATGTGAGGCCGTCAGGCAATTCCCCCCTTTCGGCGATGAGGACTTATGAGCCGTCCGACCGCACTCAACGACATCCGTCGCGCCTTTCTCGATTTCTTCGCTGGACGCGGGCACGAGATTGTTCCCTCGGCGCCGCTGGTGCCGTTCAACGACCCCACCCTGCTTTTCACCAATGCCGGCATGGTGCCGTTCAAGAACGTGTTCACCGGCGTCGAATCGCGGCCCTACAGCCGCGCCGCGTCGGCCCAGAAATGCGTGCGCGCCGGCGGCAAGCACAATGACCTCGACAATGTCGGCTACACCGCGCGGCACCATACCTTTTTCGAGATGCTGGGGAATTTCTCCTTCGGCGACTATTTCAAGGATGCCGCGATCGAATATGCCTGGGAGCTCGTGCACAAGGAGTTCGCGCTGCCCGTCGAGCGACTGATGGTCACCGTCTACGCCGAGGACGATGAGGCATATGACCTGTGGCGCAAGATCGCGGGGCTCGGCGAGGACCGGATCGTGCGCATCCCGACAAGCGACAATTTCTGGTCGATGGGCGACAGCGGTCCCTGCGGGCCCTGCTCGGAGATCTTCTACGATCACGGCCCCGACATCCCCGGCGGGCCGCCGGGCAGCGCCGAGGCGGACGGCGACCGCTTCGTCGAGATCTGGAATCTCGTCTTCATGCAATTCGATCAGTGCGCCGACGGCACGCGCAAGGCGCTGCCCAGGCCGTCGATCGACACCGGCATGGGGCTCGAGCGCATCACCGCGGTGATGCAGGGCGTGCACGACAATTATGACATTGATCTCTTCCGCACGCTGATCGCCGCCTCGGAAGCGGAGACCGGGGTCAAGGCGGAGGGGGCGCACCGGCCCTCGCACCGGGTGATCGCCGATCATCTCCGCGCGGTGAGCTTCCTCATCGCCGATGGCGTGCTGCCCGCCAACGAGGGGCGTGGCTATGTGCTGCGACGCATCATGCGCCGTGCCATGCGCCATGCCCATATGCTGGGGGCGAAGGAGCCGCTCCTGCACCGCCTCGTGCCGACGCTGGTCGGCGCCATGGGCAGCGCCTATCCCGAGCTTGCGCGCGCCGAGGCGCTCGTTACCGAGACCCTGCGCCACGAGGAAGAGCGATTCCGCTCGATGCTCGAGCGCGGGCTCAGGCTGCTCGAGGAAGCGCTGGCGAAGCTCGCACCGGGCGCCCCGCTGCCCGGCGAGATCGCCTTCAAGCTCTATGACACCTACGGTTTTCCGCTCGACCTGACGCAGGATGCGCTGCGCGCCGGGGGCCGCGCGGTCGATGTCGCCGGCTTCGAGGCCGCGATGGCCGAGCAGCGGCGCCGCGCGCGCGCCGCCTGGGCCGGCTCGGGAGAAGCGGCCACCGAGGCGGTGTGGTTCGACATCAAGGAAGAACATGGCGCTACCGAGTTCATCGGCTATGGCGCTGACCGCGGCGAGGGGCGGGTGCTGGCGCTGGTGAAGGATGGCAAGCCGGTCGACGCGGTGGATGCCGGCGACCATGTGGCGGTGATCGTCAACCAGACGCCGTTCTATGCCGAGTCCGGCGGGCAGGTCGGCGATCGCGGGACCATCGCCGCGCCCGGTGTGCGGCTATGCGTCGAGGACACGAAGAAGGAGCTCGACAGCCTGTGGGTGCACCATGCGGTGGTCGAGGAGGGCACGCTCCATGTCGGCGATGCGGTGACGCTCGCGGTCGATGCTGCACGGCGCAACCGCATTCGCGCCAATCATTCCGCCACCCACCTGCTGCATGCCGCCCTGCGGCGGCATCTCGGTCCTCATGTGACGCAGAAAGGCTCGCTCGTCGACGATCAGCGCCTGCGCTTCGACTTCGCCCATCCCAAGGCGTTGACCTCGGACGAGATCGCGGCGATCGAAACGGAAGTGAATGCGAAGATTCGCGAGAACGCGGCCGTCGAAACCCATCTCATGGCCTATGACGAGGCGGTGAAAAGCGGCGCCATGGCGCTCTTTGGAGAAAAATACGGCGACGAGGTGCGGGTGCTCATGATGGGCCGCGACGACGCCGACCCGGGCCGCCCCTATTCGGTGGAGCTCTGCGGCGGCACCCATGTCCGTCGCCTCGGCGATATCGGACTTTTCAAGATCGTTTCCGAATCGGCGGTGGCCGCCGGCGTGCGGCGCATCGAGGCGCTGACCGGCGAGGCGGCGCGACGCTATCTGCTCGCGGAGGAGCGTTGGTTGAAAGAGGCCGCGGCGGTGATCAAGGCACCACCGGCCGAACTGCCGGAACGGGTGGCGCAGCTCGCCGAGACGGCGAGGTCGCTTGAACGGGCGCTCGCCGAGGCCCGGCGCAAGCTGGCGCTCGGCGGCGGGGCCGGTCCGTCCGGCCCTGAGCCCGAGCGGGTCGGCGATATCGCCTTTCTCGGTCAGGTGCTCGAGGGCGTTCCGGCCAAGGAACTGCGGCCGCTGGCGGATGCGGCGAAGGAGCGTCTCGGTTCGGGTGTCGCCGCCTTTGCCGCGGTCAATGACGGCAAGGCGGCACTTCTTGTCGCGGTCACCGACGATCTTACCGGGCGCTTCGACGCCGTCGATCTGGTGCGCCTGGGGGCTGCGGCGATCGGCGGCAAGGGCGGGGGCGGTCGGCGCGATCTCGCGCAGGCCGGCGGACCTGATGGCAAGGACGCGGGACGGGCGATTGCCGCCATAAGGGAGGCCGTGGCGGCGATTGCCGAAGCCGCCTAGAACTCCCGCTCGATTCGGGGTGCGAGCGCCCGCCGCGTGGCGGCGTGGGTGAGGTCGAGGTGTAGCGGCGTCACCGAGATCCATCCCTCGTGGATGCATTGCAGGTCGGTGTGCGCGGCAAGCTCGCTGCGTGTCCGTGACAGGCCGAACCAGTAATAGGGGGCACCGCGCGGATCGCGGCGCTCCTCGATCATGAGGCCGCGCAGGTCGCGCCGTCCCTGCTCCGTCACGCGGATACCCTTGACCGCCTCGGCGTCGAGCGGTGGAAAATTGACATTGATCAGCACATCCGCGGGCCACGGCTCGTCGAGCAGGCGATCGACAAGGTCGCGGGCGAATCGCTTCGCGGCATCCCAGTTGCTGCCCTCGGAAAGGCGCCGCATCACCTGGCTCAGTGCGATCGAGGGAATGCCCGTGAGCATGCCCTCGATGGCGGCGGCGACGGTTCCCGAATAGGTGATATCCTCGGCGAGATTGCCGCCGCGATTGATGCCCGAGAGCAGCAGCGTCGGCGGCTTGTCCTTGAGGATGTGGCTGACCGCCATCATGACGCTGTCGGTCGGTGTCCCGCGCACCGCATAATGGCGCGCGTCAAGGCGCCGGCAGCGAATGGGCTCGGTGATGGTGAGCGAGTGCGCGGCGCCGGACTGCTCGGACTCTGG
This sequence comes from Rhodothalassiaceae bacterium, assembly GCA_046753425.1. GTDB lineage: Bacteria > Pseudomonadota > Alphaproteobacteria > Sphingomonadales > Rhodothalassiaceae > J134. The sequence continues at coordinate 5,105 of JBHHTO010000046.1, forward strand.
CGCGACCACCCAGACATCGTCCGAAAAGCTCCGCGCGATCTCCTCGAGAAGCTTGATGCCGCTGGCATGGATTCCGTCGTCATTGGTGACCAGAATACGCTCGGTCGAAATGCGCGCGGTCATTGTTCCGCCTCCGGAACGATCCGATCCATGCCTCTCATATAGGGCCTGAGTATCTCAGGGATGACAATCGAGCCGTCGGCCTGTTGCCAGGTCTCCATGAGCGCGATCAGGGTGCGGCCGACGGCAAGACCCGAGCCGTTGAGCGTGTGCGGGAAACGGGTCGCCTTCTCGCCTTCCGCACGACAGCGCAGCCGCATGCGGCGGGCCTGGAAGTCGCCGCAGAGCGAGCAGCTCGAGATCTCGCGATAGCGCTGCTGCCCCGGCAGCCAGGCCTCGATGTCGTAGGTCTTCTGGGCCGAGAATCCCATATCGCCGGTGCACAGGAGCACGACGCGATAGGCGATCCCGAGGCGCTGCAATACGGTCTCGGCACAGGCGACCATGCGATCGAGCTCGGCGCCCGATTTCTCGGGCCGCGTGATGGAGACCAGCTCGACCTTGTTGAACTGGTGCTGGCGCAGCATGCCGCGCGTGTCCTTGCCCGCCGCGCCGGCTTCGGAGCGGAAACAGGGGGTGAGCGCGGTGACCCGCAAGGGCAGCGTCTCCTCGGGCACGATCTCCTCGCGCACAAGATTGGTCAGCGGCACCTCGGCGGTGGGGATGAGCCAGTGCTCGTCGCCGGCGCGATAGAGGTCTGCGGCGAATTTCGGCAATTGCCCGGTGCCGATCAGCGCCGCGTCGCGCACGAGATAGGGCGGCGCGATCTCGGTATAGCCGTGCTCGGCGGTCTGCAGGTCGAGCATGAACTGCGCGAGCGCACGTTCGAGCCTGGCGAGGGCACCCTTGAGAATGACGAAACGCGCGCCCGACAGGCGCGCCGCACGCTCGAAATCCATGAGACCCAGCGCCTCGCCGAGCTCGAAATGCTCGCGCGGGCGAAAGTCGAATGCGCGCGGCGTTCCGACTTCGCGCACGACCGCATTGTCCTCCTCGCCCTGCCCGTCGGGGACGTCGTCGAGCGGCAGGTTGGGGATCGCGAGCAGGAGGTCGTCGAGCTCCCGCGTGCGCGTCCGCTCCTCCTCTTCCAGCGCCTGAATGCGGTCCTTGAGTGCAGCCACCTCTGCGATCAGCGCCGCGGCATCGCGTCCCTCGCGCTTTGCCATGCCGATTTCCTTCGACGCCGCATTGCGACGGGCCTGCAACTCCTGAAGCTCGGTCAGGAGCCGCCGCCGTTCCGCATCAAGCGCCGCCACGCGGGCGGCGACCGGAGTCTCGCCACGGCGCGCCAGTGCCGCATCGACGCGCTCGGGCTGCTCGCGAAAGAGGGAGATATCGAGCATCGCATGTGCCGTCCGTTGCAAGCCGCGGGGTGTGTCACACCCCTTTCGTTCAGGATTTCGAGACATCCTCCGCCGCGGTGCGGTCGCGGCGGCGCTGGGACATCTCGATGGCCAGAATGGATAGCTCGTATAGCAGCAGGATCGGAATGCCAAGCCCGATCTGGCTGATTACATCGGGCGGCGTCAGCACCGCCGCCGCGGCAAAGGCGATGACGATGGCATAGCGCCGCCGCCTTCTCAGCCCCTCGGCGGTTACCAGCCCGACGCGCCCCATCAGGGTCAGGAGCACGGGGAGCTGGAAGGCGAGGCCGAAGGCAAAGATCAGTTTCATGATCAGCGACAGATATTCGCTGACCTTGGCCTCGAGCTCGATCGGAAGCTGTCCCGGCCCGCCGGCCTGCTCGAAGCTGAGGAAGAACTTCCACGCCATCGGGATGACCAGATAATAGACCAGCGCGGCGCCGAGCACGAAGAGCACCGGCGTGGCGACGAGGAAGGGCAGGAATGCCCGGCGTTCGTGCCGGTAGAGCCCCGGTGCCACGAAGCGCCAGAGCTGGACGGCGATGATCGGAAAGGCAAGGAACATGGCGCCGAAGAAGGCCACCTTGAGCTTGGTGAAGAAGGCCTCCTGCATGGCGGTGTAGATCATCCGCCGCCCGGGATGATCGGCAAGCGCGGCGGCGAGCGGGCGGGTGAGGAAATTGTAGATGTCGTCGGCCAAGAACCAGCAGCCGGCGAAGGCGACACAGATCGCGAGCACGGACCAGATGAGGCGCTGCCGGAGCTCCATCAGATGCTCGATCAGCGGCATGCGGGTCGCCTCGACCTCGTCGGTCTCGTCAACCGCAGCCGTGTCTGCGCGCGGCTCAGCCACGGCCACCCTCATCGGTGGATGCCGCCGGCGGCGCCGGTTCCGGCTCCGCGAGCGGTGCCGCCTCCGCTGCTGCCGGTTGCGACGCGGCCGGGGCCGTGTCGGGTGCGGCCTCGTCCAGCCGCTTGTGCGCCGCGGCGTCCTCGCCGTCCGTATCCCCGAGGACCTCGACGAGATCGCCGACGTCCGTCGGCTTGCGCGGTGTCGTCAGCTTGGCGTGCATGGCCTTGGCCTGTTCGCGCAGTTCCTCGAGCTCGGCCTCGCGGGCGAGCTGATCCATATCGGCCTGGAACTTGCCCGCAAAGGAGCGCGCCTTGGCGACGATCGAGGCGATGGTCTTCATCACCTTGGGCAGATCGCGCGGGCCCACGATCACGATCGTGACGATCGCGATCACGAGCATTTCCGTCCAGGCGATGTCGAACATCGGCGGGCCCTTGACGATCGGAGGGGAAGGAAGACCGTGGGGCGGGGCGTTATCCGCTCGCGGAATCCCGCGTCTTCACCGGCTCGCTCTCGACGGCTCTCTCGTCCGCGATCGCTTTCGGTGCCGCGGGCTCCTCTTTCTCGACAACGTCTTCCTTGAGACCTCTCTTGAAGCTCGTGATGCCCTTGGCGACATCGCCCATGAGCTCCGAGATCTTGCCGCGACCGAACAGCAGCACGATCAGGGCAACAACGATGGCAATCTGCCAGAAACTGATGCTCATTCTCTCACTCTCCTCTTGGCGCGCGGCCGCGAGCCATGCCGCCATCATCGCAAATGCGCCCGTCCGGCGCAATGCGCCGCTTTAGCGGATTGACCGTTGCACCACCATAGGGTGATCCGCGTGCCTGGCATGTCCGGCACCGGCCGGCGGATCATGACCCGGTGGCGTCATCCTCGTCCTCCGCGCTCCCGCTCGTTTCGCCATCCGCGTTCATGCCCGACCCGGCCTCGGCGAACAGGTCATCGATGCCGTCGAGCATGCCCGCGGCCCTGAGTTCGTCAATCCCCGGCAGATCGTCAAGGGAGGGCAGGCCGAAATGGGCGAGAAATTCGTCGGTCGTGCCATAGGTCAGCGGCCGGCCCGGCGTGCGCTTGCGGCCGCAGATGCGCACCCAGCCCGCCGCCATCAGGACGTCGAGCGTGCCGCGCGACAGGCCGACGCCCCGGATTTCCTCGATTTCGGCGCGGGTTACCGGTTGATGATAGGCGATGATGGCGAGGGTCTCGACGGCCGCCCGCGACAGCTTGCGCGGCTCCTCAACCTCGCGCCGCAAGAGGAAGGCAAGGTCGGGTGCGGTCCGGAACATGTAGCGCCGCCCCGTCCGGACCAGATTGACGCCGCGCGACCGGTAGTCCTCCTCGAGGCGGGCGAGATAGGCGTCGACCGGGAGGCCGGTGGGAAGCCGGGCCGCAATCTCCTCGATGGCGAGCGGCTTGGCCGCCGCGAAGAGCAGCGCCTCGATCATGCGCAGATGCGCATCGGCCATCTCCTCCGGCTCGTTGTCGATGTCGTGTTGTGGCGTCATTTCGCCTCACGCCGTCGCACATAGAGGGGGCCGAAGGTCTCCATCTGGCGCAATTCCGCGCGGCCGGTCCGCGCCAGTTCAAGACTGGCCGCGAAAAGACTTGCGAGCGCCGAGCGCCGCATCGCCGGATCGCCTATCTCCTGCGGCAGATAGGCGCGAAGCTGCGTCCAGTCGAGGCTCGTGTCAAGCAACGCGCCAAGTCGCCTGAGCGCCGCATCGAGCCCGTAGATCGGGCGTCGGCGGATGGTGAGCGAGGTCACCGAGCTGCGCATCCGGAAGGCGCCATAGACGCGCAGCAGCTCATAGAGCGTGAGGTCGTAAACGGCGCGCTTCTCGAGTGCCAGCCCTTCGGGGGCGCCGCGCGGAAACACGTCGCGCCCGAGACGGTCGCGGGCCATCAGGGCGGCGCCGGCTTCGCGCATGGCGGCAAGACGCCGGAGGCGGATCTGCAGCCGCTGGGCCAGCTCCTCCGCACTCGGCTCCTCCTCGTCCTCGTCCTTCGGCAGCAGCAGCCGGGACTTGAGATAGGCAAGCCAGGCGGCCATCACGAGATAGTCGGCCGCGAGTTCGAGCCGCAGTCGCCTGGCCTCCGCGATGAAGGCGAGATACTGCTCGCTCAAGGCAAGGATCGAGATGCGCAGAAGATCGACCTTCTGTGCCCGAGCGAGCTCGAGCAGGAGGTCGAGCGGTCCCTCGAAGCCGTCGATGTCAAGAAGCAGCGCGCCGCCGTCGCCCGCCGGCATCTGCCGGCCTTCGTCGGTGAATGGGGCGCGCGCGGTCATCAGGCGATTCCGAGCAGGCCCATGATGCCATCGTAAAGTCGCTGGCTGGGCCCGAAGACAAGGGTGACCGCCGGATTGAAGCCGATGCCGAGCCGCGAGGTCAGCATCGGCAACAGAAACAGGATGCCGATGAGGAGAAACAGGCCGACCGGCTCGAGGCGGGCATAGCGGCGCGCCAGCGGCGGCGGCAGGAGCCCAAGCAGCACCCGGCCGCCGTCGAGCGGCGGCACCGGCAGCATGTTGAAAATGGCGATCACGCAGTTGAAGAAGACCATCACGTGCAGCATACGCACGGCCCAGCCCCCGAAGCCTTCCCCGGTCATGCTGGCGAGCGGCAGCAGCATGGCAGCAAGAACCGCGAGCAGGAGATTGGCTCCAGGGCCGGTGAGCGCGACCCAGATCATGTCGCGCCGCGGATGGTGCAGCCGCGCGCCATTGACCGGGACCGGCCGCGCATAGCCGAAGGCGATGCCGCCGATGAGGATGAGCAGCAGCGGCAGGAGCACGGTACCGAAGGGATCGACATGGGCAAAGGGATTGAGCGTCAGGCGCCCCGCGCGCGCCGCCGTGTCGTCCCCAAGGCGATAGGCGACGAAGCCGTGGGCGGCCTCGTGGAAGGTCACTGCGAGCAGGACCGGCAGGGCCCAGACGGCCACCGTCGCGAAAGTCTCGCCTACCCCGGAAAACATATTCGACGCGACTCCCTCATGCCCATTCCGCCAGCAGTGTGGCGAGGCGTGTCTCGGCATTCTCGATATCGACCGGCTTCGGCTCGCGCACCCGGGCCCGCGCCGCATCGATGCGTGAGAGCGTGTCGTCGGAGGCCACCTCGGCGGCGTCAAGAACCGCGGCTGCCTCATCGCGATCGCCGCCGCAATAAAGGACGAGATCGCAGCCGGCGGCGAGCGCCGCGCGGGTGCGCGTCGCAAGCGAGCCGTCGAGGGCCCGCATCGCGATGTCGTCGGTGAGCAGCAGTCCCTCGAAGCCGATATGCCCGCGGATGGCCTCCGCGATCACCGTCGGCGAAACCGTTGCCGGCCGCTCGGGGTCGAGGGCCTCATAGACGACATGCGCGGTCATCGCCATGGGTGCGTCGGCCAGTGCCTCGAAGGGGCGGAAATCTGTGGCATAGAGGGCCTCGATGTCGGCCTCGACATGCGGCCGGCCGGCATGGCTGTCGACGGTGGCACGTCCGTGCCCGGGGATATGCTTGATCACCGGCAGGACGCCTGAGTTGCAGAGGGCATCGACGGCGACGCGGCCGAGGCGGGCCACGATTTCCGGATCGTCAGCAAAGGCACGGTCGCCGATGACGCTGTCGGCACCAACGGCCGGAACGTCGAGAACGGGCCAGCAGTTGACGGTGATCCCGACCTCGAGCAGTTCGTGCGCGACGATTTCCGAGGCGAGCTGCAGGGCCGCCGCGGCATGCACGAAATCGGTCTTCGCCATGCGACCATAGACCGCGGCGGGCGGCATGGCCCGCCAGTTGGGCGGGCACAGGCGGGCGACGCGTCCTCCTTCCTGATCGACGAGGACAAACGCCTCGGCGTCGTCCACCGCCTCGCGGAAGGCCGCGATGAGCGCCCGGAGCTGGTCGGGATTGTCGCAATTGCGCGCAAACAGGATGAGCCCGGCCGGGCGTTCGGCGCGGAACAGCGCCCGCTCTTCGGGATCGAGACAGGTGCCGCCACAGCTCGCGATGACCGGTTTCACGCTCATTGCCCCGGCGGCACCACGATGCAGTTGAGGCCGGCCTTGCGCACCGCCGCGCATCGCTCCATGGCCGCCTTGCGGTCGGCGAGTGGGCCGAAGCGGATGCGATAGTATTTGGCGCGGTCGCGCTCGGTCTCCTCGACCCGTGGTGTCAGCCCGCGGAAAACCTCCCGGTAATCCTCCTCCGCACCGGCGAGCCAGCTCTCGGCGTGCCATTTCTGCCGAAAGGCCGCGATCTGTATCGCCCAGCTCTCCGCCCCGGCGGCGGGCGCGGAAGCGGACGGCGCCTCGCGCCGTGCTGCCGCCGCGGGGGCTGCCGCCTCTTTTGCCCCGATGACCTCGTCCGGCGCTGCCGCGGCCTTGTCACCGATGGTCGGCACCGCGGGGCGCCCGACCGGGGTCTCGGGCCCCGGGCGCAGCTTCTCCTCGACCTGCGGCGTCTCGCCGACGACCTCGTCATAGACCAGCTTGTCCTGGTTGGGCACCGCCATGCCGCCACGGTCCTCCGGCGCCACCTTGACCGGGCCCTCGGGGGCGCGGACGAGAGTCTCGCCCGGCGGCGTTCCGGTGCCGTTGTAAAGCACCCAGATCAGCGCCGCGAAGAGGATGGTGACGGCAAGGGCAGCGCCGCCGATGAGCAGACGGATGGGACGTGCGCGCCGGTGGGCGCCGTCATCCTCCGCCGCGACGGGTTCAAGCCAGGGCGGTCGCTCCGGCAATGACGGGTCCTTGTCCTGGTCTGTCATCTGCTCGCTCGACGCCGTGCGCCGCCTCCCTCCTGCCCGAGAGGAAAATGCTCTAGTGCATTTCCTCGACCGGCTCGACCCCCAGCACCCCGAGACCCGAGGCGAGCACGAGTGCCACCGCCCGGATGAGCGCAAGCCGCGCCCGCGTCAGGGTCGCGTCTGCCTCGATGACGAAACGGCGCGCCGGGTCGTCATTGCCAAGATTGTACAGACTATGGAAGGCGCTGGCCAAGTCATAGAGAAAATAGGCCACGCGATGCGGCTCGTGCGCCTCCGCCGCCGCCTCGACAAGGCGCGGCCATGCTGCCATGCGCCTTATGAGCGCGAGCTCCGCCGGATCCTCGAGACGGGCAAGTTCGGCACCGGCCAGCGATACCGGCTCCGTGTCGAGCTCGGGAAACAGCTGCACGGCCTTGCGCAGCGCCGAATGCACCCGGGCATGGGCGTACTGGACATAGAAGACCGGATTGTCACGCGACTGTTCCTTGACCTTCTCGAAGTCGAAATCGAGTGGCGCGTCGTTCTTGCGTGTCAGCATCATGAAGCGGACCGCACCCGGGCCAACCTCGTCGACCACCTGGCGCAGCGTGATGAAGGTGCCGGCGCGTTTCGACATCTTCACCGGCTCGCCGCCGCGGAACAGGCGCACGAGCTGGCAGAAGCGCACGTCGTAAACGGCGCTGCCGCCGGAAATCGCCTTCACCGCGGCCTCCATACGCTTTGCATAGCCGCCGTGGTCGGCGCCGAGCACCAGCACCATATGGCGGAAACCGCGCTGGAACTTGTCATAGTGATAGGCGATGTCGGCGGCGAAATAGGTGTAGCTGCCGTCCGACTTCTTCAGCGGCCGGTCCATGTCGTCGCCGAAGGCGCTGGCGCGAAAGAGAAGCTGTGGCCGCGGTTCCCAGTCCTCGGGCGGCGGCTTGCCCTTGGGCGGCGCCAGAACGCCTTCATAGACATAGCCCTGTTCTGTGAGCCAGCGGATGGTCTCGTCGATTCGCCCCGATTCATGGAGCGAGCGCTCCGAGAAGAACACCTCGTGAGTCACGCCGAGGGCGGCAAGATCGTCACGAATGAGCGCCATCATGGCTTCGGTGGCGAAGCTGCGGACCGGTTCCAGCCATTCCGATTCCGGCGCATCGAGCCAGCGGTCGCCATGGATCTCGGCCAGCTTGCGGCCGACCGGCACGAGATAGTCGCCGGGATAAAGTCCCTCCGGGATGGCGCCGATATCGCGCCCAAGCGCCTGGGCATAGCGCAGATAGACGGAGCGCGCGAGGACATCGATCTGCGCACCGGCATCGTTGATGTAATATTCGCGCGTGACGTTGTAGCCGGCCTTCTCGAGGAGATTGGCGAGCGCATCGCCGACGACCGCGCCCCGTACATGGCCGACATGCATCGGCCCCGTGGGGTTTGCCGAGACATATTCGACATTGACCCGCGCGCCGCCGCCGATCTCCGAGCTGCCATAGGCGGTGCCGGCGCGCAGGATCTCCGGCAGGCGGGCACGCCAGAAATCGGCCGTCAGGCGCAGATTGAGAAAGCCC
>JBHHTO010000047.1:0-13683 GCA_046753425.1 Rhodothalassiaceae bacterium
TACCCCCAGGCCCAGAGATCGCCGCGCGGGACCTCGGCCGCAGGTGCGCCGCCGATGGTGAAGACATCCGGACCGGTCGCCGGATCGAAGGCGATCTCGCGCAGCCGCACGCGGCGCACGAGATCGGCATACGGCCGCGGTGCCGCGCGGGCCGGCACCGGCGCCACCGTCTGCTCGCGCCGGAACGGCACCCGCACGCCATCGACCATGCGCCAGTCGGCGAGCCGATGCCATTCGCGACCCGCCCCCAGACCGGATCGTCCTCGACCGTCCCGACATGTTCGGGAAGTGCGCTGTCGGGATCGATGGCGACGCGCCAGAGCGCGTCCGCCGCGGCGATCTCGTAGACGGCAAGGCGCCGGCCGCCATCGAGCCTATCCGCAAGCCGGGTGACGCTTGCGGCCTGCGCCATGAGCAGCGCGGGATGACCGAGCCAGAGGGCCTTCAGCTCCGCCGCAACCCGTGCCGGGGCGAGCGCCGGCCCCGGGCTCGGGCGAAAGCCGTCCTTGCCCTGGCGCGCGCCGCGCCTGCCGTCGAAGACCTCGAGATTGTCATAGAAGGCATGGAAGGGATGAAAGGTCTCGATGCGGGTCGCGATGCGGAAGCGCGCCGTCGCCGGCTGCCACAGGATCTCGATCTCGCTGTTGGAGACATGATTGGGCGGACCGTCCGCCGCACGGTTCTGGAAGGGCTCGAAATTCTGCGCGTGCACGTGCTCATGAACGGTCGTGATGGCACGCAGCCGCGCCGCGCCGCCGAGCGTCCCGAGCGCGCGTGCATACCGAGATCGAGCGCCTGTATGCGCGCCTGAAGAGGGCCGAATCCTCGGCGCCACGCCCCAAGGAAGCGCTGGTGCGCGGACGCGCGGAGCTCGACGCCGCGTTGGACGATGTCGGGCTCGGCTATGAGCAGTTCTGCTTCTCGGTCTGGGCAGGGAGGACGGCGGCATGAGCGCGGTCCTGAAAAAATGGGTGTCCGGGCATCGCCCATCGGCGAGCGGGCGCGGACAAATGCGTGACACCGCCAATGCCGGTCAGGAGGAGCCGGTGCTGGCGAAAATCACCGAGGTGCTGCTTGCAGCAGCGCAAGGGGATCTCGAGCGGCGTGTGCTCGGAATCGACCCCGAAAGTCCCGACGCTGAAGCCCAGCATGCCCTCAATCAGCTTCTCGACCTCGCCGACGCCTATGTCCGTGAGACCCGGGCGAGCCTCGATGCGGCGCTGGACGGGCGTTTCCATCGCCTCTTCCTCGAGCGCGGCATGCGTGGAACCTTCGGACAGGGTGCGGGGATTATCAATATCTCGGTGCGCGGAATGGAAAAAGCGGCCGCAGAGGAGAAGGTGCGCACCGAGCGCCAGGCGGCACGTCTTGAAGCCGCGGAAACCTTCGGTGAGCAGCTTGACGCAACGGTGGTAAAATTGAGCGAGGCCGCGTCCCGGTTGGACATGCTTGCCAAAGGGCTCGAAGTGTGCATGAAGGAGATGCTCGATAAGGGTGAGCAGTCCGCGAAAAATGCGCAAGAGAGTCTGGAAGGGGCACAGGCGATCGCATCGGGCGCTCACCAGTTGGCGGCGGCGATCGACGAGATTGCCCGCCAGGCGGCGGATAGTGACACCGCCGTGAAGCAGGTCCGCAAGGATGTCGGGAATGCGGTGAGTGCCACGGCTCGACTCCGGGGAACGGCGGAAAGCGTCGACAAGGTCGTCCTCTTCATTCGCGACATCGCCGACAAGACGAATCTTCTCGCACTCAATGCCACCATCGAGGCGGCCCGCGCCGGCGATGCCGGCAAGGGCTTTGCCGTTGTCGCCTCGGAGGTGAAGGCGCTTGCCAATCAGACCGGCAAGGCCACAGACGACATCGCGCGACAGATCGAGGCGATGCAAGCCGCCGCCAAGGAGACGACCGACGCCATCTCGGCAATCGATGCGCAGGCGGAAAAGGTGGCCCAGGTGGTCTCGGCGATCGCGGCTGCGGTCGAGGAGCAGTCGTCGGCGACGAGCGAAATCTCCTCACGCATCGAGACGACGGCGCAGAAGAACGAGGACATCGCGACCCAGACGGAAGCCATCAGGACCGCCTCGCGAGAGAGCGCCGAAGCGGTCGAGGAGGTTCTGGAGCGGGCCGGTGCCCTTGCAGAGGAATCGGAGATGCTGAAAAGTGTGGCTGGCGCGTTTCTGGCGCAGATTCGTCGCTGATCAGGACGCGCCACGCGCGCGCGACGCGGGACCGGAAGACACGCCTCTTCCGGTCCCGTTTTCGTGTCAGCATCCTATCCTTGTGAGCACGCACTGTCGTCGCCAGAGAGCGCCAACGCCAGCGCGCCGAGAGGCCCCACCCTTTGCCCGAGACCCGGTGCACCGATCACGCAATCGAGCCCACCGCCGGGCGCCGGTGGGCGGAGATAGCCGCCAAGGCGCGCGCCCGTACGTTTGCGGACGAGATCAAGGAGCCATCTGTTCTCCATCACGCCGCCCCCGAAGAGGATGCGCTCGGGCGCGAGGAGAAAGAGGAGATTGGCGGCGAGCACCGAAAGATAATCCGCCTCGAGCGCCCAGGCGGGATGATCCGGCGCCAGTTCCGCACCTGGCGCGCCCCAGCGCGCGGCGATCGCGGGGCCCGAGGCGAGGCCCTCGAGGCAGTCGCTGTGAAAGGGACAGCAGCCGGCATAGGGGTCGGCCGTCCGGTCGTGTGGTACGACCATATGCCCGATCTCGGGATGCAGCGTGCCGCGAACGAGCCGGCCATTGACGACGATGCCGCCACCGATGCCGGTCCCGACGGTGACATAGACATAGTCCGCAAGCCCCTTGGCGGCGCCCCAGCGGCCTTCCGCCAGCGCCGCGCCATTGACGTCGGTATCGAACTGAACGGAAACGCTCAGTTCACGGGCCAGAACGCCGGCGAGATCGGTGTCGGACCAGCCCGCCTTGGGCGTCGCGGTGATGTGGCCCCAGCGCGGTGAAGCGGGGTCGAGATCGACCGGCCCGAAGCTCGCCACACCGAGGCGGGCAAGCGGGCCGAGCGTCGCCTGCTGGCGAAAAAAGGTGAGAATGTCGGCGATGCTCTCCCCGGGCCCGCGCGTCGGCAGGCGGACCTCGGCGCGAATATCGTCGGGCCCGCTGCCGACGAGGCAGATGATCTTCGTGCCGCCGATTTCGACCGCGCCGACAAGCGGGGCTTCGGCCATGCTCATTCCTCGTTCATTGCTGGCGGACCGGCGGGCGGGCAATGCGATGCCCGGCCCGCAACGACGCCCGTCGCACACGCCTTAAAAGCTATAGCGAAGCGACACCGAGGCGGTGCGCCCGTTGATCGCGCGTGCCCGGATGACCGTATTGCTGTCGGGTGCGATGGCACCCTCTTCCGCCTCGGTCACACCCAGCGCATCGAAAAGGTTATTGACATTGACCGAAAACACCAGTCCCTCGGTGAGTTCGTAAAGCGCGAAGAGATTGACCTGCGCATAGCCGGGCAGCTTGAGTTCATTGTTGAACTGCGCGAACGAGCTCGTGGTGCCGATGATGTTCACGCCGACGGTGACCCCGGCATCGCTGTAGGACGGTGTGAGCTGATAGATGACATCGGCCTGCCGGCGCGGCGTGTTGCCCACGAGTTCCGGCGAGATGCGGTCCTTTCGGATCTTGGCGTCGGTCCAGGTGAAGCCACCGCTGAGGTCGAAATGGCCGATCGAATAGGCCCCTTCGAGCTCGAAGCCGTAAGCGCGGTAGCTGCGGTCGGTGAAGGTCTGGCTGGTGAGCTCGAAATTCGTCTCCTCGGTCCTGGCGTAGAAGAAGGTGCCGAAGAGGTTGAGCGTGCCGGTCCGGTACTTGACCCCGGTTTCGGCCTGCCGCACGACGTCGAAGCCGGCGTTCTTGTCCGCGAGAGAACCGTCGGGCGTGATCGAGGGCCCGAAGGGCAGGCGATCGGCATTGGCGCTGGCGCCGCGGCTGTAGCGCGCAAAGAGTGCGAGATCGTCATTGACAAGGTAATTGCCGCCGACGCTGTAGGAGCCGTAATTGATGCTGTAGTCGACCGGCCTCTGATTGAGATTGTCGATGAAGGAGACGTTCTCTTCCGGCCCCGCAATGACCCCGTCGCCGTTCATGTCGCGCGGGCCGCGGAGGGTGCCGGCGAAATTGCCGCGCGCACGGAGGAAGGTCCAGCGTACGCTGGCGTCGAGCGTCAGCGGCCCGGCGGCGAGCGCTATGGCGCCATAGGGGGCATCGGTGTCGTAGGAGAGATCGTAGCTGCGCTGGCAGCAACCGCCGAAGGGATCACCGAACTGGAAGAGGCCATTGATTGTTGTGAGCGTGCCGTCGGCGTCGCGCACGTCGAGCAGGCGCCCCTTCTTGCCCTGGACCTCGAGGACGAAGGAGTTCCACACCCAGTCCATGTCGATGTTTTGGTGGCCGCGGAAATAGCCGAAGCTCAGATCGAGGAAGCGCCCGCCGGCGAGTTCGAAGCTGCGACGGAGTTGCACGTCGTTGGCGAAGTTGTTGAAATTGTTCACATCGACATCAAAAAGCGCGACCGTCATGGCGAGGCCGTTGCCGTTGAGCGCGGCGGGGTTGGTGATCGGCATGCCGCCGCCGGGCCCGTTCGCCGCATAGGCGAGCGTCGCACCCGGTCCGCCGATCGTCTCGGCGATCGTCGTTGCCGGCGCGATATTGGCCGGGAAGGGAGAGATGAAGCCGCCGCTGTTGTCGGCATAGCGGCCGCGCTCGTGCAGCGTCCAGTCGTCGGGCAGGTCGAACTCGAATTCGATACCGACCGAGGTGGTCAGGGCGCGAATGCCGTTTTTGACGCTGCGGGTGCGGAAATTATTGTCGCCGCCAAGACCGAAATCGGTAAGCAGGAAGGGCGTGTGCGGCGTGTCCCTCTTGGCATCGAAGCCGGGCACCGAGCGGAAGCGCGGCTTGGAATTGGTTCCGGTGGCGAGCAGCGGCATCGGTAGATAGGTGATCGCCTTGTCATCGAGATGCTTGAAATAGACGCGGAAGAAGCCGCGATCGAACTCCTTGGTGACATTGGCCTTGATCTGACCGCCATTGTCGCCGGTAAAGCCGGCGTTGCGGGTTCCCTCGCCGACGCGGTAGAAACCGCCGACATGAAAGCGCAGCCCCTCGGCGAGCGGGCCGCCATATTCGAAGTCGACACGCGTGCGGTCGAAATTCACGCCCCGCTCGAGATAGATGCTGCCGCCCTCTTCCGTGCCGGTCTTGCTGATCAAGTTGATGACGCCGCCCGGTGAGTTCTGCGCGAAGGTCGAGGCCGAACCGCCGCGCACCGCCTCGATGCGCGCGAGGCTGCTGTCGAAGCGGAGGAAGTTGTCGGCATTGCCGAAGGCGATGTCGCCGAACTGCAGCACCGGCAGGCCATCTTCCTGCAGGGAGAGGAACTTGGCGCCGCCGGTCGAGATCGGCAGACCGCGCACCGCGATATTGGCATTGCCGCCGCCGCCCGAGGATTCCGAGCGGATGCCGGGGATGTTGCGGAATATCTCCGCAGTCGAGCGCGGGGTGAAATTGCGCACCTCCTCCGTGCTGAGCGCGCTCGTCGAGACGCTCGTGGTCATCCTGGTGCCGCTTTTGAGCACCGCGGTGACGACGATTTCCTCGAGCATGCCGCCGCTGCCGGTCGCATCTTCCTGATGTGAGGTTCCCGCCGTGTCCCGGGCCGCGCTCGCGTCGCCCGCGGACTGTGCCAGAGCGGCGCCCGGCACCAGGAGAATGGCCGTCGCCGACGCCAACGTCAACCGAAGTGATTTATTCATATCAACCTCCCCGAATCGCGCCATCGGCGCTATCTCTCTTCCGAATCGACAACGGTCTCGACCCGTTTGTGCCATAATGACACCCCCGGGACCATGACCGGTTGGAGAAAGTCTAGCCCTGGCGTATTAATATGTCAACATGAATGATTAATCGGAATCGACTGGAAACAGGAATGATTGCGCGGCCCCGGCAGGGCGAACGGGATCGGAAAAACCCGCTCGTCCTGACCCCGTCGAAGGGCGAAGGGAGAAGCAGGAGTCCGCTCGTCCTGAGCTCATCGAAGGATGAACGGCAGCGCCCCGCCCTTCGGGCCGGGCCATCGGCCCTCCTCAGGGAGAACGGCAATTTGAGAACCCGTTCGTCCTGAGCTCATCGAAGGATGAACGGCAGCGCCCCCGCCCTTCGGGCCGGGCCTGCCGGCGCCGACAGCGTCGCGCTGCGCGCCCGTAACATTTTCTAGCGCGCCCGCCAAGAATTCCTCGTTTGCCGTTCTGCGGCGCTCTCCCTAGCTCTTGGCTGGGAGGCCGTGCCTCCCGCGCTGTTCTTGCAAGGGAAGGGTTCGGCGACGATGGACAGCCTGCCGGTCTTTTATCGAATCACGGACAGGACGGTGCTGCTTGTCGGCAGCACCGCCGCGGCGCTCGCCAAGCTGCACCTTCTCACGCGCACGACGGCACGCATTCGCTGGATCACCCATGGGGCGTCGGTCACCGCGCTGCCGCATGAGCGGGTCGAGCGGCACGCGCGTGCATTCCTGCCCGCGGATGCCGATGGTGCCGATCTGGCCTATGTCGCAAGCGGCGACGAGGACAGCGATGCACGTATCGCCGCGTTTCTGCGCCGGGCCGGGGTGCCGGTCAATGTCGTCGACCGTCCGGCGCTGTCCGATTTCACGACCCCGGCCATCGTCGACCGGACGCCGCTTCTTGTCGCCATCTCGAGCAGCGGCGCAGCGCCGGTTCTGGCGCGCCGGCTGCGGGCGCGGATCGAGGCCTGGCTGCCGCCGGATTTCGGCCGCCTGATCGCCCGGGCCGGCGCCTTTCGCACTCGTCTCAAGGCGCTGTTGCCCGATACCGGCGGGCGGCGCCGCTTCTGGGAGCGCTTGTTCGCCGACGAGCGCGCGCGCGACCTCGCGTCCCGCGACGAAGAATCCTTCGCCGCCCATGTCGAGAAGCTGGCGCACGATGTGGCGGCAGGCGGCGCCGGCGGGCTCGTGCAGCTCGTCGGCGCCGGCCCCGGTGATCCCGAACTCCTGACCCTGAAGGCGCAGCGTGCGCTCGGCGAAGCCGACGTCATCATTTACGACCGGCTCGTCAATCCCGCGATTCTCGATTATGCCCGGCGCGAGGCGCACCGCATCCACGCCGGCAAGCGGGCGGGCGATCACGGCATCGGGCAGGACCAGATTGCAAGGCTGATGATCGCGCACGCCCGGGCCGGGCGGCGTGTGGTACGGCTCAAGGGTGGCGATCCCATGCTTTTCGGCCGCGCCGGTGAGGAGATCGCGGCGCTGCGCGAGGCCTCGATCACGGTCGAGGTCATCCCCGGCATCACCGCTGCCTGCGGTGCCGCGGCGACGGCGCAGATGCCGCTCACCCACCGCGATCATGCCTCGGCGGTCACCTTCGTCACCGGCCATGTGCAGGCGGGCAGCGCGCTCGACTGGCGCGCGCTTGCCGGTCCCGACCGCACGCTTGTCGTCTATATGGGCGTCGCAAATGCAGGCGCGATCGCCGCAAGGCTGATCGCCGACGGTGTCGATCCCGCGCTGCCGGTCGCGGTCATCGAGAGGGCGACCCATGGCAGCGAGCGGCGCGTCCACGGGCGTCTTGACGCGCTGGCGGACATCATTGCGGCCCACGCGATCGAAAGCCCGGCACTCCTCGTCATCGGCGAGGTCGCAACACTTGCCCGCGCGCGGCCCGCGGCCCTTGCGCACATCGCGCAGGAGGCGGGCCTTGCCGGCGCGAGGGCGGCAGGAGGCAGGAACCGATGAGCGTGGTGAGCAGCCTCAAGCCGGCTCCGGGCCAGATCGTGACGGCGAACGAGATCCGGAGCGGCCGCGTCGTCTGGCTCGCCGCCGACGGCTCCTGGTCGGACGATCCGCGCGCGGCGGCCTTTGCCGAAAGTGCGGAAGAGGCCGCGGCCCTGCTCGCACGTGCGCAGGCAGACAATGCGGCGAGCCGCGTCGAGCTCGTGGCGCTGGTCGCCGCCGGGCGCGACGCCGACGGGCGTCCCTGGCCGGTGCGTAACCGCGAGATCATCCGCGCGCTCGGGCCCACCGTGCGCCCCGATCTCGGCAAAGCGGCACCCGCAGGCTGAAGGAAGCGGACGATGTATCGCTATGACGAATATGACGAAGTCATCGTGCGCAAGCGCATTGCGGAATTCCGCAATGCCGTCGCGCGGCGCCTGTCGGGCGAGCTCTCGGAGGAGGAATTCAAGCTCATACGCCAGATGAACGGCGTCTATCTGCAGCTTCACGCCTATATGCTGCGGGTGGCCATTCCCTATGGCTCCCTCGACCCCCGCCAGATGCGGAAGCTGGCCGACATCGCGCGCCGCTTCGACCGCGGCTATGGCCATTTCACGACGCGCCAGAACATCCAGTACAACTGGATCGCGCTCGCCGACATGCCCGACGTGCTCGAGGCGCTTGCCGCGGTCGACATGCACGCGATCCAGACCTCGGGCAATCTCATCCGCAATGTGACCGCCGACCCCTATGCCGGCGCGGCGGCGGACGAGATCGATGACCCGCGCCCCTATGCCGAGATCATCCGGCAATGGTCGACGCTGCACCCGGAATTCTCGTTCCTGCCGCGCAAGTTCAAGATCGCGGTGAGCGCGGCGCCGCATGACCGTGCCGCGGTGCGTTTCCACGATATCGGGCTCATTCTCCATGACGATCCCGATCGCGGTCGCGGTTTCGAGGTCATCGTCGGTGGCGGGCAGGGGCGGACGCCCTTCGTGGGACCAACGATCCGCGCTCACCTGCCCGAGGCGCATCTGCTCCCCTATCTTGAGGCCATCCTGCGCCTCTACAACGAGCACGGGCGGCGCGACAACGCCTACAAGGCACGGATCAAGATCCTTGTTCATGCCCTGGGGACGGAAGAATTCGCGCCTCAGGTGGAGGCCGAGTTCACGCGCATCCTGCCGCAGTCGGATGACCTGCCGGTCCGCGAACTCGCGCGCATCCGGGCGCACTTCGTGAGCCCGGATCTCGAGACGCTTCCCGCCACCGATCCGGCCTTCGAGGAGGCAAAACGCCGCGATCCCGTCTTCGCCCGCTGGGCGGGCCGCAATCTCGTTCCGCATCGCCGCCCCGGCTACGCCGTCCTCAATATCCCGCTCAAGCCGAAAGGCGGCATTCCCGGCGATGCAACCGCGGAACAGATGGAGACGGTCGCCGATCTCGCCGAGCGCTACGGCCATGACGATATTCGCGTCACGCACGAGCAGAATCTGGTGCTGCCGCATGTGCGGCTGCGCGATCTGCCGGCTGTCCATGAGGCGCTTGTCGCGGCCGGACTTGCGACGGCCAACCTCGGGCTCGCAAGCGACATCATCGCCTGTCCCGGTCTCGACTACTGCGTGCTCGCCAATGCGCGCTCGATCCCGATCGCGCAGAAACTGTCGGAGCGCCTGGCCGGCACCGCGCGCGAGGCCGCGGTGGGCGAACTCCGGATCAAGATCTCGGGCTGCATCAACGCCTGCGGCCATCATCATGCGGGCCATATCGGCATTCTCGGCGTCGACAGGAAGGGCACCGAAATGTACCAGCTCACGCTCGGCGGATCGGCCGACGAGACGGCAGCGATCGGCGCGATCACCGGCCGCGGTTTCGATGCCGAGGGGATCATCGACGCCGTCGAGACCGTCATCGACACCTATCTCGCGCACCGTGACGCGGGCGAGACCTTCCTCGCCACCTACCGACGCATCGGTGCCGGACCCTTCAAGGAGGCGCTTTATGGAGCTCATTGACCTCAGACGCCTCGGCGGCGCGCATCTCGACCCCTATCCGCTGCTTGATGACGGGACGCCGCCGCCCGGCGAAGGCAGTGCGCGGGTGAGCCTCGCGCGGCTCGAGGAAGAGGGTGCGGCACTGTTCGCCGCGGCTTGCCGGCTCGGTGTCGAGGTTCCCTGCGACATCGCGGCTGACCGGCTCGTTCCCTGGCTCGACCGGCTCAAGCTCATCGCCATCCATGTGGCGAAGTTCAGCGACGGGCGGGTCTTTTCGCTCGCGCGCCGGCTGCGCGAGCAGTTCGCCTATGAGGGCGAGATCCGGGCCGTCGGTCACCTTCTCGCCGACCATGCCGAATTCCTGTTGCGCTCGGGGGTCGACAGTGCCGCGGCGCCTTCGGCGGCGGTGGCCGAGAGCATGCGGCACCGGCTGCAGCTCTACGGCCTGTGGTATCAGGACGCGGTCGACGCCCGGCCGACAGTCGTCGAGCTGCGTCATGGCCGCACACGGCGGCGGCTCGCGTCATGAGTTTTCTCGACCCCGATCTCTCGGCCCCCTGGGCGGCGGTGCTGAGTGACCGCTATCGCGGCGCGGCGCCCGAGGAACTCCTGCGTGCGGCGATCGAGGAACTGTTTCCCGGGCGCATCGCCCTCGTTTCCTCCTTCGGCGCCGAATCGGCGGTCCTTCTCCACATGGTGGCGGACATCGCACCGGATCTGCCGGTGATCTTTCTCGATACCGGCAAGCTCTTTGGCGAGACCCTGCGTTACCGCGACGAACTCGTTGCCCGGCTGGGCTTGCGCCATGTGGTGACGGTGACGCCCGACGAGGCGCGGATCCGGACCGAGGATGCCAAAGGCACGCTGTGGGCGCACAAGCCCGATGCCTGCTGCTACTGGCGCAAGGTGGAGCCGCTCGAGCGGGCACTCGCGGGCTATCGCGCCTGGATTTCCGGCGGCAAGCGGTTTCACGGCGGCGCCCGGGCCCGCCTCGAACGCTTCGAGGCGCGCGACCGGCGCATTCGCATCAGTCCGCTTGCCGAATGGCGGCGGGACGATGTCGAAGCCTATCTCGACCGGCATGCCTTGCCGCGCCACCCGCTCGAGGCCGACGGCTATCTGTCGATCGGCTGCATGCCGTGCACGGATCGCGTCGCCCCGGGCGAGACCGTCCGCTCCGGGCGCTGGCGCGGGCTGGACAAAACCGAGTGCGGCATCCATTTAGGCCTTTCCGAGGCCCGCCGCCGCGCCGCACTCTAGGACCCGCGGCCCGGCGGGGGCGCAGAAGGGTTGCCGGCATCATGGGCAAGGAGACGCACAGGCGGAACTCGCAACCGGCGCGGCCGGTTCGGCGGCTGCGGCGGTCGCAATTGCCGCTCAACGCGCTGCGCGCCTTCGAGGCGGCGGCGCGGCATCTGTCCTTCAAGAAGGCGGCGGAGGAGCTCGCCGTCACCCCGGCCGCGATCAGCCAGCAGATCCGCTCGCTTGAGGACTATCTCGGCATCAAGCTCTTCCGGCGGACGAGCCGCGCACTCCTCTTGACCGAGCGGGCGCAGGAATCGCTCGAGGCCCTGCGCGAGGGCTTCGACCTCATCGAGGAATCCTGTGCCATCCTGCAGAACACCGACGATGATCATGAACTGAGGATCTCGGTCTCGCCCTCCTTTGGCGCCAAATGGCTGGTGCCACGGCTCGAGCGCTATTACGAGGAGAACGCCGATGTGGTGGTGAAGATCGCGGCCACCCACGAACTCACCGATTTCGCGCACGAGGACGTCGATCTCGCCATCCGCTACGGGGCGGGCGGCTATGCCGGTCTCTATGTCGAGGAACTGATGCGGGAAGAGGTCTTCCCCGTCTGCTCACCGGCGCTTCTCGAGGGTCCCGACGCCATCCGCACCCCCGCCGATCTCGGTCGCGCGACGCTCATTCATGACGACAGCTCGCTCGACGACGAGAGCTGCCCCACCTGGCCGATGTGGCTCAAGGCCGCCGGCGTCGCCGTCGAGGAGGGGCAGCGGGCCCTGCATTTCAATCAGACCGCGCTTGCCATCGAGGCGGCGATCGCCGGTCGCGGGGTGGTGCTCGCCAAACGCACGATTGCCGAGGCCGACCTGCGTGCGGGGCGCCTCGTGCGTCCCTTCCGGCAGTCGCACCCGGTCGATTTCGCCTATCACATGGTCTGCCCGGAGGAGAAGAAGAACCTCCCCAAGGTGGCCCGTTTCATGGACTGGCTGCGTGCCGAGGCCGGCCGCTCCTGGGCCTGGGAGATCTGAAGGGCGAACGGCCCGGCGCGGTGCAGGACCGGACCGGGCCGCTCCGCAGTATCAGGTCACCCCTTCTTCTCGAGCAGGTCCGCCGCCGCCCCGGCATGGGCGCGGGCGGCGTCGAGATCGTCGGCATCGAGCCCCTCGCGTGCATGCTCGAGTGCCTCCTCGAGGCGCTTTGCCGTTTCGTCGTCCGCGCTGTCCGCAATCGCGCCATCACCCATCCCGTCGCAGGGATTGATCTGCTCCGCGTCGAACTCCTCGCCGTCGGGGCCGACGAGGCAGTTGATGGCGTGCTGCAGATGGGCGTGCACGCCTTCGAGCGAGTCCGCCTGGGCGGCCAGCATGGCATGCTGGGCCGCGGTGGCGGCTTCCGTTGCCGCGTCGCCGTCGTGCGCGTCCGCGGGGACCTGAATGAAGAGAATTGCCGAAAAGACGGAGGCGCCCAGAATCGTCGCCAGCCGGTTGGATGCTGTCATGGTCATGCTCCCTGATGACGCGGCATTGGGGCAGGATGGCTCATCCTCCCGCGCCGATGGACCGATCCGCCGCGCACGAATGGCACGCCTCAGGATGCCGGTCCTGGCTGTCACCGGCGCTTCCGGTCGGACAGCGCGCACTATACCGCCTGGAGCGGCGGGAAAAAAGATTTCATGACAGGGAAGGCCTGTCGCGGCAGGATGCCGTGCTCAGGCGTCGGTCTTTGCGCGGCAGCCGGGAAGCGGCATGACCTCGATGCCCTCGTCGAGGAGATCGGCGGTCTCGTCCGGCGTCGCCTCGCCATAGATGCCGCGCCGGGGCACCTCGCCATAATGAATGCGCCGCGCCTCCTCGGCAAAGCGCTCGCCGACATAGTCGCAGTTCGCCTCGACATGCCGCCGCACCTTGGCAAAGACGGTATCGAGTTCCCGCGCGAGCTCGGGAGGAAGATTGGGCGCACCCATCGCCTGCGACATCGGTCCGTCGTTTCCGGACGCTGAGCGCAGTGTCTCGGCTTTGCGCGTGCCTTGCGCGATATGCGGCGCGGAAAGGGCCTTGCGCACCTCGGGCGAGCCGCATTCGGGGCAGGTGATGACGCCGGCTTCCTGCTGCTCGGCGAATTCGTCGTGATTGCGGAACCAGGCCTCGAACCGGTGGCCCTCCGCACAGTCGAGATCGAACACGATCATCACACGCTCCTCGTTCCGTCCGTCCCCGCTTCGATCCGCCGCAGGCGAATTGGCCGATCGTGGCACAGGGCCGGAATGCGCGAACGTGCCTCGGCAACCGCCTCCAAATCAAGATTAATGACGGCCTCGCCGACATTTTCTTCAAGATCGAGCAGGATCTCGCCCCAGGGCGACACGGCAAGAGCATGCCCATATGTGGTGCGGCCGTCGGCGTGGCGGCCGACCTGCGCCGGTGCGATCACGAAGGCGCCGGTCTCGATCGCCCGGGCGCGCAGCAGCGTGTGCCAGTGGGCGCGGCCGGTCCTGGCCGTGAAAGCGGAGGGCACGAAAAGAATCTCCGCCCCGGCGCCGGCAAGCAGGCGGTAGAGATGCGGAAAGCGGAGATCGTAGCAGATGCTGAGTCCGACCGCCGCGAGCGGCGTCGCGACGAGAACCGCCTCGCTGCCGGCACGGTAGAGGGCCGATTCCCGGTAGCTTTCGCCACCCGGGAGATCGACATCG
>JBHHTO010000048.1:0-13574 GCA_046753425.1 Rhodothalassiaceae bacterium
AGGCCGAGGAGGGCTTGGACTGGAAGAATCCGAAACCCTTGGCGAGCTCGCCGGGGATAAGATTGCGCAGCGACACGTCATTGACCAGCATGAGCAGGCGGATATGGCGTCCCGCCTGCTCCGGTGAGACCCCCATCGGCACGTCGTCGGTGACGACCGCGATCTCGGCCTCGAAATCGATCCCCCAGCTCTCCTCGGCGACCGCGATCGGCCCGCGCGGCGCGAGGAAGCTGTCCGAGCCGCCCTGGTACATGAGCGGGTCCTCCCAGAAACTCTCGGGCATCTCGGCCCCGCGGGCCCGGCGGACCAGCGCCACATGGTTCACATAGGCCGACCCGTCGGCCCACTGATAGGCGCGCGGCAGCGGCGACGCGCAGGCCGCCTCGTCGAAGGGCGCGCCGCGGAGCTCGCCCGCCGCGAGTGCGTCGGAAAGCGCCGCAAGGCGCGGTTCCACATTGGCCCAGTCATCGAGGGCCGCCTGCAGCGTCGCCGCGATGCCGTCCGCCGGCGCCATGCGCCTGCCGTCACCGCTGACCACCACCAGCCGCCCGTCACGGCCCTCCTTCAGCGATGCCAGTCTCATTCCGTTTCTCCCCGGCCAGCTTGAGGGCATTGCCATGACGCGTTCAGCAATGCTCCGTTTGGACGCCGATCACAACAGAGCCGTTTCATTCCTTCCTTGACCCGATGCAACATCTCAACCATCACCGCCGCACCGACCTCCTCGATCAGGCCGTTGCTGCCTTGGGGCGGCGGATTCGCGTAGCGATCGATGACGCCGCCTGAAGCGGCACGTCATGCCGTCTCCGGCGGCACGGACCAGCTTTTCCAGTAGTCCGCCCACTCGATCGTCTCCGCCGCGGGGCTCATGTCAAGGGCATCGCGGGTATCGATCATCACCGCAACCTCGTCGGTCTCCTTGCGGGCGTGGCGGGCGCCGGCGGCAAAGGCCTTCGGATGCGGTCCGTGCGGAAAGCCGCACGGATGGAGCGTGATCATGCCGGGATGGATGTTGTCGCGGCTGAAGAACTGTCCGCGGTGATAAAAGATCACCTCGTCATAGTCGTCATTGCTGTGAAAGAAGGGCACCTTGAGCGCGCCGGGATCGGACTCGATCGGGCGCGGCACGAAGGTGCAGACGACGAAGCGGTCGGCGACGAAGGTGGTGTGCGCCGAGGGCGGCAGATGGTAGCGGTGGCTCATCAGCGGCCGGATGTCGCGCCAGTTGAGCCGCACCGGCACGAGGTCCCCCTTCCAGCCCACCGCGTCGAGCGGATTGAAGGGATAGGTGATGGTCGTCAGCGCGCCGCGGCGCTTGACGCGCACGGCCCATTCCCGCTCTTTCGCCTGCTGGGCGAGAAAGGCCTCGTCGAGCTCTGGCGTATCGAGAATTGCCGGATCGAAGATCGCATGCGGGCCAAGGAGACCCTTCTCCGGCATCCGGTAGGCGCCGTTCGTTGCCTCCACAAGCAACAGCGCCGTCGGCTGTGTCGGTTCGAGCCGCCACATGGTGCCGCGCGGCAGCAGGATATAGTCGCCCTCGCGATAGGCGAGACGGCCGAAATCGCAAAAGAGGTCCCCCTCCCCTTCGTGCACGAACAGGAGCTCGTCGCCATCGCCATTGCGCACGAGATGATCCATCGCCGCGACGATCGCGAGATGGCGGATCGCGACCTGCGCATTGGCGAGCAGCGGCACGGCGTCCCAGGGTCCCCTTCCCGCCGTATCGAGCCTTGTCGTGTCGAGGGCGCGCGGCCGCAGCGGGCCGTCGAAGCCGCTCCATCCGGTCGGCGGATGACGGTGATAGAAATGGGTGGCCGGGCCGAAGAATCCCTCCTTGCCCATCTCGCGTTCATAGGTGCCCGCGGGCAGATCCGCATGGGCCTGGCGCGAATGCACGCCCGCGGCACACGGAAAGCTCAGCCATTTGCGCATCGTTACCGGCCTCCCCGTCAGGATCTAGGCATCCGCCGGGCTCAGATAGCCGCGCCGGATCTGGTCGGCCTCGATCGATTCGAAGAGCGCCTTGAAATTGCCCTCACCGAAGCCTTCATTGCCCTTGCGCTGGATGATCTCATAAAAGATCGGGCCGATCACGTTCCTGGTGAAGATCTGCAGCAACAGGCCCCCGCCCTGCGCCTCGCCGCCGTCGATCAGGATGCGCCGGCGCCGCAGTTCCTCCACCGGCTCGCCATGGCCGGGCAGGCGGTCGTCGATCGCCTCATAATAGGTGTCGGGCGTGTCCTGGAACGCGATGCCGTTCGCGCGCAAGCGATCGACCGTCTCATAGATATTGTCCGTGGCAAGGGCGATATGCTGGATCCCCTCGCCGCGATATTCCTCGAGATACTCGTTGATCTGCGACTTCTCGTCCTCCGATTCGTTCAACGGGATGCGGATCTTGCCGTCGGGACTCGCCAGCGCACGCGAGACAAGGCCGGTCACGCGGCCCCTGATGTCGAAATAGCGGATCTCGCGGAAATTGAAGATGCCTTCGTAGAACTCCCGCCAGCGGTCCATCTCGCCCCAATAGACATTGTGCGTCAGATGATCGATCACGGTGAGCCCGGCGCCCCATCTCCTCATCTCCTGTGCGGCATCGGGGAGCGGTTCGTAATCTCTTGACCAGGCCGCCATTCCCCCGCCATCGACGAGATAGAGGCGCGAGCCGCCAATGCCCTCGATCGCCGGCCGGTCAAGAACGCGGTCATCACTCTCGACGCCGGTTGCGCCGTGACCGAGCGCGTGCGCATAGGCCGCCTCGGCGTCGGCGACGCGGAATCCCATGGCACAGGCGCACGGCCCGTGGGCGCGCGCGAATTCCGCCGCAAAACCCTCGCGCTCGGCGTTGATCACAAAGTGGATATCGCCTTGCCGGTGCAATGTGATATTCCTGTGCCTGTGGCGCGCGACGGCGGGAAACCCGAGCTTCAGAAACAGGTCGCGCAGCAATTGCGGATCGGGTGCGGCGTATTCGACAAAGGCGAATCCGTCCGTACCCGCGGGATTGGGAAGTGAGTGTGCCATTCTGTCCATGCCCCCTTCGCTCGATTCGCTCGATGAGCGCCGCCGCGGCGGCAGCCCGTGACACCGCTTCCGGCAATCAGTTTCATTTGAAACTAATATAGACCCGCTCGCGCCTGCGGGCAAGCATTCACAGGGAAAGGCACGCCACATGCCCAACGCCGAGGCTCTCGCCGCGCTCCGACTTCCGGGATTTCTCCCCTATCGTCTGGCGACGCTGTCGAACCGCATCAGCCGGACAATTGCGAAGCTCTATTCCGAGCGCTTCGATCTCTCGATTCCGGAATGGCGATGCATGGCCATTCTCGGCGAGACGCCGGAGATCTCGGCCACCGAGGTCGCGGAGCGGGGTGCCCTCGACAAGGTGGCGGTGAGCCGGGCGATCGCGCGCCTCAGGGCCAAGGGGCGAGTCGAACGGCACATGGCACCCGACGACCGGCGCCGCTCGGTGCTCGCCTTGTCGCCCGCGGGCGAGAAGATCTACCGCGAGATCGTGCCGCTTGCCCTTGCCTATGAGGAAGCGCTGCTCAAACGCCTGAGTGACGACGAACGCACCACCCTCGACCGTATCCTCAGGCGTCTCGAATCGATGGATCTCGAGAAGCTCGTGGAATGACCGGGTGAGATGCCCCGCCCCGGGGCCCCTTATGGCAGCGTCACGATCCCCCTGCCCTGCACCTGCCTGAGGTGGACCGGCCGGCCGATGCTCTCTTCCGCCATCAGGCGCTTGCAGAAAGCAAGGTCCGCGTCCGCGGCATTGGCGAGAAAGCGCGACCCGTCCGAATCCAGGCGACCGATGACGATCGCCCGCATCGTCCCGTCGCGTGCGCAAGGGACGGTGAAGGCCTCGATACGCCCCGTCCCCTCGGCATCGCTGCGCACTACGGGGGACGGCAGGCCATCGACCATCGCCTGAAGCGATGCCGGATCGCTGCGCACCCACGGCTCCGCCGGGGGCGCCGACTGATAGACCCCGAAACTGTGCTTGGTCAGATACCAGCCGTTGCCGCTGATGAGGCCGCGCCCGCCGGGACGCGCCCGGAGGTGTTCCATCATGGCCGCGATGGCATGCAGGGCGTAGCCGTTGCCGGGCCCGCCATAGAATGTGAGGCCGCCGGTAAGAGTCAGACCCCGCGGGTCATCGAGGGCGAGGCCGAGCGCATCGGCAGCAAGCGCGACGGCGACGGGAAAGCAACTGTAGAGGTCGAACGCGTCGATGTCCGCGATATCGACGCCGGCCTGATCCAGCGCGGCGCGCGCGCCGATGCCGATCGCCGGTGCGCTGTGATAATCGACGCGCTCGCTGACGTACCACTTGTCGTCAATGTCGGCCGAGCCGGCGAGCCAGATCCATCGCCTCTCGTCGATGCCGAGCGCGCGCGCCACATGCGTGGAGGTGAGCAGCACCGCCGCCGACTGATCGACGAACATATTGGCACACATGAGCTTCGTATAGGGCCAGGCGACGAGACGGTTCTCCGCACCAATGGTGACGATCTCCCTCGCTGAGCGCGCGACCGGAAGCGCGGCCATCGCATCCTGCGCTGCCGCCTCGGAAAAGCGCGCCCAGAGTGCCCCGACCGTCTCCAGATGACGCGCCATCGGGCGGCCGAGATGGGCCGCCCGGGCGGTCTCGAACAGGGCATAGGTGGCCGGCGGGTCGCCAAGCCCGTGCCGGAGCTCATGCGGCGAGACACCGGGCCGCGGATCGCCGATGACCTCGGGTGGTTGCAAGCCCGCCTCCTGCCAGTCGAGGAGGCGTCCGTCCTGCGACGCCCGGGCGGCGGTGCGCATCGCCTCAGCGGCGACGATGAGCGCCATTTCCGAGCGCCCGGTGCGGATCTCCTCGGCGAGCAGATTGACAAGCCATTGCGGGGTATTGCCGCCGACCACCGGATAGAGACACCGACGCGGCCGGGCTCCCAGGGCCCGTGCGACATGCGCCGGATAATTGTCGCAGCGACCAAAGGGGGTCGCGAATTGCGGTGCCGAGTCGGCGAAGGTGCGAATGGCGGCAACAGTGTCAAGATGCGGCACAAGGCGAGCAGGTGCGGCGCCGCTGTCGGCGAGCGCCCGCCATTCCGCCGCGACCATCAGGCCCTGCGGTGATGGCGGCGATGGCAGGCGCTCGCCATCGCGCACGGTGAGACGGGCGCATCCGACGAGTATCGGGGAGGCGGCCTCGCGCATCGGCTCTCAACCTTTCTCGCCCTTTCCTCTGCGAACAGGGCATGATAAAGCGCAGGCACCCTGACGGAAGCTGTTCGATTCAGGGGGCGGGCCCGGCTATGGTGCCCGGGCATTGATGCCGGAGACCGCAGGAGTTGCGGTAGCGCGGCGTATCACCGGCGCAGTCGATCCCCCGGGGCGCTCGCCATGCCGTCGCGAGCAGATGGTGGCGCCCACATCGGCAGACACGGCAGCATCCTGCCGCAGCGGTCGAGTAAGAAAGCGGTATTCCATGCGGTCCATCTTTGCCCTCGCCCTGTCCCTCGTCGCGCTGGCCATTCTGGCGGGCGCCGCCTTTCTTTATGCCCGCGGTGACACGCCCTCGCACGAGATGGGCCACAGGGGCGGCGCAACCCCGGTTGCGGTGGCCGCCGTTGCGCCGCATGAGTTTGCGGACCGCATCGAGGCCATCGGCACTGCGATCGCCGATGAGTCCGTGATCCTTACCGCCCGCGTCGCCGAGGCCGTGCGCGCCGTTCATTTTGAGGATGGACAGATCGTTGAAAAGGGCGCGGTCCTCGTCGCGTTCGAACATGATGAGGAATCGGCCGCGCTTGCCGAGGCACGGGCGGCCCTCGTCGAGGCCCAGCGTCAGCTTGAGCGGATCCGGGATCTCGTCGCCCGTGGCAATGCGACCCTGGCAACACGCGACGAGCGGGTGCGCGCGGTCGACGAAGCGAGGGCGCGGGTCGCCGCCGCCGAAGCGCGGGTCGAGGACCGCATTCTGCGCGCCCCCTTCTCCGGCGTTCTGGGGCTGCGACAGGTGAGCGTGGGTGCCGTTGTGACGCCCGGCACACCGGTCACCACGCTCGACGACGTGTTCCCGATCAAGGTCGATTTCGCCATTCCGGAGCGCTTCCTGTCGGCGCTCGCCCCCGGCCAGACCATCATTGCCCGGGCCGCCGCCTTTCCCGGCGAGACCTTTCGCGGCACGGTGAAGACCATCGATTCGCGGGTCGATCCGGTGACCCGTGCGGTCACCGTGCGCGCCGCGATTCCCAATGAGGATGCGAGACTGCGCCCCGGCATGCTGCTCACAGTCGAGGTGATCAGCCGTAAGCGTCGCTCGCTCGCCGTCCCGGAAGAGGCCATCGTGCCCATCGGCAGGGCGCAATATGTCTTTGTCGTGACCGGCGAGAACACCACCGAGCGCCGGCAGGTGAGCACGGGTATCCGGCGGCCGGGCGTGGTCGAGATTCTTGACGGGCTTGAGGCCGGCGAGACCGTCGTCGTGGCCGGCGCCCTGCGCCTGCGGCCGGGACAGCCCGTCCGTATTATCGAGGGCGATCTGCCGGTCGCGCGGCCGCAGAGCTGAGAACGCCGATGCTGCTCTCCGACATATCCGTCAAGCGTCCGGTCTTCGCCACCGTGATCAGCCTTCTCTTGATCGCCTTCGGCATTGTCAGCTTCACGCGGTTGCCACTGCGCGAGTTGCCCGATATCGACCCGCCGGTGGTGAGCATCGACACGCGCTATACCGGCGCCTCGGCGGCGGTCATCGAGACCCGCATCACGCAGCTTCTCGAGGACAGCATCTCCGGTATCGAGGGCATCAAGTCGATCTCGTCGACGAGCCAGGACGGCCTGTCGCGCATCACTGTCGAGTTCCGCCTGTCGCGCGATGTCGATGCAGCGGCCAACGATGTCCGCGACCGCGTCAGCCGGACGCGCAACAATCTGCCCGAGGAAGCCAATCCGCCAGAGGTGGCGAAGGCCGATTCCGATACCGACCCGATCCTGTGGTATTCGCTCTCGAGCCCGACGCTCGATGTGCTGGCGCTCACCGACTATGCCGAACGGCAGATCGTCGACCGCCTGTCGGTGGTCGACGGCGTCGCGAATATCCGCATCGGCGGCGGCCAGCGCTATGCCATGCGCATCTATCTCGACCGGCAGGCTCTTGCGGCGCGCCAGCTCACCGTCGATGACGTGGAGCAGGCGCTGAGGCGCGAGAATGTCGAGCTGCCCGCCGGCTCCCTCGAGTCGGTCTCGCGCGATCTCGTCGTCCGTGTCGAGCGTGGCTTCCGCACACCGGAGGATTTCGCGCGCCTTGTCGTCGCCATCGGTGAGGACGGCCACCTCATCCGCCTCGGCGAGCTGGCCCGGGTCGAGATCGGCGCGGTCGAGGACCGGGCCGAGTTCCGGGGCAACCGAATTCCCCGCGTCGGGATCGGCATCATCAAGCAGTCGCGGGCCAACACGCTTGCGGTGGCGAAGGCGGTCGCCGCCGAGGCGGAGAGGATCGCCGCCGACCTGCCGCCGACGATGGCCTTCGAGAAAGTGTACGACAGCTCGGTCTTCATCGACGCCTCGATCCACGAGGTCTATCGCACGCTCGGCATCGCCATGGTCCTCGTCGTGCTCGTGCTCTATGCCTTTCTCGGCTCCCTGCGCACCGTTCTCGTGCCCGCGGTCACGGTCCCGGTATCGATCCTCGGCACTTTCACCGTGATGGCGGCCACCGGTGTGAGCATCAATCTTCTCACCCTGCTGGCGCTCGTGCTCTCGATCGGGCTCGTCGTCGATGACGCCATCGTCGTGCTCGAGAACATCCATCGCCGGGTTGAGGAAGGTGAACCGCGCCTGCTCGCCGCCTATCGCGGCGCCCGTCAGGTCGGATTCGCGGTGGTGGCGACGACGCTCGTGCTGATCGGCGTCTTCGTGCCGATCGCCTTTCTCGAGGGCAATGTCGGGCGGCTTTTCTCCGAGCTTGGCATCACGCTGGCAAGCGCTGTCGGCATCTCGGCGCTGGTGGCGCTCAGCCTGACGCCGATGATGTGCTCGAAACTGCTCGTCCGGCCCGGCGGCCGGCGACCGCGCCTCAGCCTCGCCATCGACCGCGCCTTCCTGCGCGTCCGCACGGGCTACCGGTCCGCACTCGAGCTCTGCTTCGCGCATCGGGGGCTGGTGATCCTCGTGTTTCTTTCCGTACTGGCCCTGATCGGCGGGCTTTTGAAGGCGGTTCCGAGCGAGCTCGCGCCGCGCGAGGACCGTGGCGCCTTCTTCGTCGCGGTCCGCGGCCCCGAGGGCGCGAGCTTCGACTATATGAAGGGCTATATGGACCGGATCGAGGACCGGACGATGTATCTGGTCGACGAGACGGGGGAAGCAAATCTGTTCATCGTCCGCGCCAATGCCGGCAACTCGGCCTTTGGCATTGTCGTGCTCAGGCCCTGGGGCGAGCGCAAGCGCAGCGCCGACGACATCATTGCCGAGCTGCGGCAGAAATATGCCGACCTTGCGGGTGTCGAGACCTTCATCGTGATGCGCCAGGGAATTTCGCGCAGCCGCGGCAACCCGGTGCAGTTCGTGGTCGGCGGCAACACCTATGAGGAGCTTGCGGCCTTCCGCGAGGTTCTCCTGCGCGAGGCATCGAAGCTGCCCCTCATCGGGCTCGACACCGACTATCGCGAGACCCAGCCCCAGCTCCGGGTGCGAATCGACCAGGACCGGGCGGCCGATCTCGGGGTCTCGGTGGCGACCATCGGGCGCACGCTCGAGACCATGCTCGGCGGCCGCCGCGTCACCACCTTCGAGGACCGCGGCGAGGAATACGATGTCATCCTGCGCGCCGAGGACCCGGATCGCCGGCAGCCTTCGGATCTGGCCAACATCTATGTCCGTTCGACGCGCTCGGGCGCCCTCATTCCGCTGAGCAACCTCATCCAGATGGAGGAGCGGGGCGCCGCCGGGTCGCTCAACCGCTACAACCGCGTCCGTGCGCTTACCCTCTCGGCACAGCTCGCCGAGGGCTATACGCTCGGGCAGGCGCTCAGCGACCTCGAAGAGATTGTGCGCACCCGGCTGCCGCAGGCGATCTCCGTCGACTACAAGGGTGAGAGCCGCGAATTCAAGGACGCCGGCGGGGCGGTGACCTTCACCTTTGCGATGGCCTTCCTCGTCGTCTTTCTTATCCTCGCCGCGCAGTTCGAGAGCTTCATCCATCCCTTCGTCATCATGCTGACGGTGCCGCTCGCCGCGGCAGGTGGCCTTCTCGGGCTCTATCTCGCCGGCTCGACGCTCAACATCTACAGCCAGATCGGGCTCGTCATGCTGATCGGGCTCGCCACCAAGAACGGCATTCTCATCGTCGAGTTCGCAAACCAGCTTCGCGATGCCGGGCGCGAGGTCCGCGACGCCGTGCGCGAGGCGGCCTCGATCCGCCTGCGCCCGATCGTCATGACCAGCCTGTCGACGATCATGGGGGCCGTACCGCTCATCCTCGCCACCGGGCCGGGTTCGGGCAGCCGGCTGACCATTGGCGTGGTGATTGCGGCCGGCGTCGCGCTTGCCACATTGTTTACCCTTTTCATGATACCCATCTTCTACGACATGCTGGCGGGTCATACGCGGTCCCCGGGCTATGAGGCGGCGCGCCTCAGCAAGCAGGAACGCGAACGCGAAGGCGCCGCTGGGCCTGCCGGAGCGGGCGCGCCCGCCGAATGAACCGTGACGGGGCCGGCGGTGCCGCTATGCGGACGGGTAGGACGGCGATGGCGAAGGAGGTGTGAATGGGCGAGTTTCGCGTCGCCACCTATAATGTGCACAGTTGCATCGGCCTCGACCGTCGCTTTGCCCCCGAGCGCATCGCGCAGGCGATCCGCGCGCTCGACGCCGACGTGGTGGCCGTTCAGGAATGCGGCTGGCACCATCGCGGTGCGCGGCATTTCGACCAGTTCTCCTATCTCGCAAACGCGACCGGCTACAGCGTGATCGAGGCGCCGACGAAACTCCACGCGCGGGCGCATTACGGAAATGCCCTACTCGTCCGTGCGCCGGTGGTCACGCATCGCGTCATCGACCTGTCGAACCCGCTCCACATCCCGCGCGGCTGCGTGCTGGCGGAGGTGAGTTTCGGCGATTTCGCGGTCACCATACTCAATGCACATCTCGGGCTCACGCCCTGGGATCGCGGCCAGCAGATCCGGCGTCTGGCGCGCGAGATCGCGGAGGTCGACGGCCCGCTCGTCCTGATGGGGGATTTCAATAACTGGAGCCCGCACGGGGCGATCGGCCGACGCCTCGCCCACCGCCTTCCCTATTGCACGGGCTTCGTCACCTTTCCGGCGCGCGCACCGCGCCTGCCGCTTGATCGCATCTATCTCTCGCCCGAGCTCGTCTTCGTGGATGCCCGCGCGGTCCGCACGCCGCTGACCGCGGTGGCCTCGGATCACCTGCCGGTCATCGCCGATATCCGACGGGCGGTGCGGCAGCAGGATGGCGTCGCCGGGACGGCCTGCGCCTGAAGGCCGCCCGGAGTCGAGGCTGGCGGCAGTATTTTCCCATTCATCGATCATTCAGCCACGGGTCGACAGGGTTCGGAAAGCAATCCTCAGGGAGATCTCCGATGCCTACCGCCCTCTTCCGATCCGCCGCGAGACTGCTAGCAAGCCTTCTTTTCGGCCTCGTCATTGTCCCCGCGGGCGCCGCACCGGTGCCACTGCCACGGGATGACGGACAGCCTTCAACGATGCGGGCGAATCCGGTTGAGGCGCGCACGATACCGTCCCATCGGAGTGCCCTCGGCCTCACCCCCTGGCCCGTCGACATGACGGAAGAGGCAGTGCGCGCCGCCTATGACTTCGTCTCCCGGCACGCAACGCTCATCGTTCACCAGTTCGACAATGGCGTGCCGTGGAAAGAGGCCCTTGCCAACCGTCCCTTCCCGGGGCCGGTCGAGGAGGAATGGGAGACGCGCCGCCAGCTTACGCCCGACGGCATGCCGGTTCTTCTCGCCCTGACGCCGCTCGACATGGACCGTAGTGGGCTGGCGCCCTTCTGGGACTCGCGCGGCGACGGACAGCCACTCGATGGTACGTGGGAGACCAAGCGCTTCGACGATCCCGACGTCAAGGTGGCCTATCTCAACTATGTGCAGCGCGCGATCGCTTATTTTCATCCGCGCTATCTCGCGATCGGCGTCGAGAGCAATATCCTCATTTCGAAGGCACCCGAGAAATGGTCCGCCTATCTTGCGCTCAACGCCCATGTCTACAATGCCATCAAGCAGGAGCATCCCGAGCTGCCCGTCTTCGCCACCGTGCAGTACGAACATCTGAGGGGCATTGACGATGACGCGAAGCCGAATCTCGCCCGGCAGGAGCCAGGTGTCCGCGCGCTGCTTGCGCACAGCGATCTCATGGCGCTCAGCACCTATCGGTTCGGCATTTATCACCCCAATCCGATGCGCCCAGACTATTTCGACTATGCGGAAAGCTTTGGCCGGCAGGTGGCGATTGCAGAGATGGGCGCCCTGTCCGCCCCCATCCATGTGTTCGGCATGGACCTCGATGCCAATGAAGAGGATCAGGCACATTTCATTGCTGGCGCCCTGTCGCATGCGACCAGGGCCGGCTACCCATTCGTTGTGAACTGGGTCGGGCAGGATTTCGGCCCTCTCGTGCAGCGTTTGCCACCCGAAATCCGGGATCTCGCACAGCTCTTTGCCCATATGGGACTGGCGACGTCGGACAGCCGCCCGAAGCCCGCGCTTGCGGTCTGGGACGCCTATCTGCGCGCCGCAGCGCCGCGCCCCTGGCGCGAGGAGTGCCCGGCACGCAGCTCAGACCGGAACCGGGCCGCGTGCCGGTGATGTCGTGTCGACCACCTCGAGACCGGCCTCGCCGAGGGCGGCGATGAGCGCCTCCTTGTGGGTGCGGTCCTTGGTCTCGACCACGATCTCGATCTCGGTGTACTTGACCGGTGCGGTGGCGAACTGGCGCTGGTGGTAGACCTCCATCACATTGCCGCCTGCCTTGGCGACGATGGCGGTGATTTTTGCAAGCCCCCCGGGCAGATCGAGGGTGGTGATGCGAAGCCGCGAGATGCGCCCGTCGCGGACCATGCCGCGCATGACGCAAAAGGCGAGCGTGCGCGGATCGATATTGCCGCCGCACAGGGGGATGCCGACACGCCTGCCCCGGAACAGGTCGGGATAGCGCATCACCGCCGCAAGGCCGGCGGCGCCGGCACCCTCGACGACGACCTTCTCCACTTCCATGAGGGCGTTCACCGCATCCTCAAGGGTCGCCTCGTCGACGAGCAGGATGTCCTCAACCAGTGCTTCCACGACCTTGCGCGTGAGCTGTCCGGGCGTTTTCACAGCGATGCCTTCGGCGATCGTCACCTGTCCCGGTTTCGCCTCCAAGCCCTCGATCGCCGCCTTCATCGCCGGATAGGCCTCGGTCTGCACGCCGAAGATCCGGATGTCGGGCTTGAGGTGCTTTGCGGCCACCGCAATGCCGGAGATGAGCCCGCCGCCGCCGATCGGCACCACCAGCGTGTCGCGATCGGGAAAGTCGCGCAGGAATTCGAGCCCGAGCGTCCCCTGCCCGGCCATGATCAGCGGATCGTCGAAGGGGTGGATGAAGACGAGCCCCTCCTCCTCGCGGATCGCCTGCGCCGCCTCGGCGGACTCGGCGAGCGTCTCGCCCGAGAGCACGACACGCGCGCCGAGGCGCTCGGTGTTGCGGACCTTGGTAAAGGGGGTGCCTTCGGGCATCACGATGGTCGCCGGGATGCCGAGGCGGCGGGCGTGATAGGCGACGCCTTGCGCATGATTGCCGGCCGACATGGCGATGATGCCGCGCGTGCGCTCGTCATCGCCGAGAGATGTGAGCTTGTTCACGGCACCCCGCTCCTTGAAGGAGGCCGTGAACTGGAAGATCTCGAACTTGAGGGCGATATCGGCGCCGGTGATCGCCGACAGGGTTTTCGAGCGGGCAGCCGGCGTGTCGATGACCTCGCCACGGATGACCTCCGCCGCGCGCGCGATATCGTCAAAGGAAATGGGCAGATCGCCTTTCGTGCCTGCTGACATCGAGACCCCCGCAAAGGCCGCAGCCGCGTCGCGTCCCCGCATGTGCCACAGCGCACGCCGTCTGTCCATGAGCCGGAACGGGCTTTTCTTTTCAGCCGCAGCGCAATCGGCTATCACCGACGGCATGTGAGGGGATGAAGCCGGCGCGGGACCACCCATGACCATTCTGAAAAGCGCAGTCGACCGGAGCGGGGCCGCCTTTGCCGAGAACCGGGCGCACATGGAGTCGCTCGTCGCCGATCTTCGGGACAAGGTCGCCACCATCGCCATCGGCGGCTCCGAGCGGGCGCGCGAGAAGCATCTTGCGCGCGGCAAGCTCCTGCCGCGGGCGCGCATCGAGACGCTGCTCGATCCGGGCACGCCCTTTCTCGAGCTGTCGCAGCTCGCCGCCTTCGACATGTATGACGATGCGGTCCCCGCGGCCGGGCTCATCACCGGCATCGGGCGTGTCGCGGGTACCGAGTGCATGATCGTCTGCAACGATGCGACGGTGAAGGGCGGC
>JBHHTO010000049.1:0-13388 GCA_046753425.1 Rhodothalassiaceae bacterium
TGCAATGCCATCCCTGCAACCCCTGCGCCGCGAAGAAGATGAAGGGCTGCCATCCCTGCAACCCGTGCGCGGCGAAGAATCCGTGCGCGGCGAAGAAGGGGTGCAACCCCTGCAACCCGTGCGCGGCGGCCAATCCGTGCAGCCCGTGCAACCCTTGTAGCCCGTGCAATCCCTGCGCGGCGGGTGGGGCTGCCATGGCGTCGGCCTGTTTCGTCCCGCGGCTCAAGGGTGCTGGCGGTTGCCACCCGTGCAATCCCTGTGCGGCAAAGAATCCGTGCGCGGCGAAGAAGGGCTGCAATCCCTGCAACCCCTGCGCGGCGGCCAATCCGTGCAGCCCGTGCAACCCTTGTAACCCGTGCAATCCATGCGCGGCGGGTGGCGCGGCCGAGATCACGGATGCCGAAGCCGGTGATGCCTATGCCTGCATCAAGGAGGCACTCGCCGCGGCCTATGCCAAGGCTGGTGTCGCGAGTGTCGATGGCTATCAGGGCTGGCCGAGCTTCAATACCGTGGCCTATCAGTCGGCAACCCATGGCGGCCGCTATGTGAACAACTACGCCAACGCCACCGGTGCCGAGGCTTATGGCCGCTTCGAGGATGTCGGCAAGATGCCGGTCGGCTCGGTGCTCGCCAAGGACAGCTTCGCGGTCGCCGGCAATGGCGCGGTGAGCCCGGGTCCGCTGTTCGTGATGGAAAAGATGCCGTCGGGCTTCAATTCCGGTTCCGACGACTGGAAGTACACGATGATCATGCCAAATGGCAGCGTGTACGGGACCACCAATGGCGAGGGTTCGGCCCGGGTGCAGTTCTGCGTCGACTGCCATGTGCCGCTCGCCGACATGCAGGACTCGCTCTACTTCATGCCGGAGAAATACCGGAAGAAGCAGTGAGTCAACGGACACGCACCGGATGGCCATGAGGCCGCGTTCGGAGCAACGGAACGCCCCGCGGGTGCCGACCGATGTCGCACCGCGGGGCGCGTCGTGACGGAGGACACTTTGCGATCGGCAAGAGGCGATGGCGTGCGACGGTGGCGCGGCGTGGTTCTCGTCGCGTCGCTCGCCTGTTTTCTGACGGCAGCGGGTGACGCCGCGCGCGCCGAGGGCGATCCGGCGCGCGGTCGGGAGCTGTTCCGCGTCTGTGCCGCCTGTCATACGGTCGAGGCCGGCGGGGGCACGAAGGTCGGGCCCAATCTGCACGGTCTCTTCGGCCGCAAGGCCGGGACGGTGGAGGGCTTTTCCTACTCCCCTGCGATGGCCGCCTCCGGTATTCTCTGGAACGCCGAGACCCTCGACCGCTATCTCGCGAGCCCACGCGCCATGGTGCCGGGCAACCGGATGCCCTATCCGGGCATGCCGAAGGCCGAGGACCGGGCGGATCTCATCGCCTATCTCCGGACAGCGACCAAATAGCACGTCGCGTGCGCGCGGCGTCTCGGCTAGTCTTGTCGTCTAGTCTTACCGTTATGAGGGCATTCGGGCCATGACAGGCAGCGGAAAAAAGGGACGCAAGGGCGCAGGGCGAGGCCGGAAGGTGGCGCCGAAGCTGCCGCTCGCGGGGCGTCGGCCGGTACGCCTCGATTTCAGCGATCTTTCGCGTGAACGGCTGGAGGCGATGCGCGAGGCTGGCGAGCGCGTGCGCGAATGCTGCCGGGTCCTTGCCAAGACCGAGGACAATGTCGTCGGTGAGGTCCTGCGCGGGCAGGGGACCTTTTATGAATGGGATCATTATCCGAAGGGGGATGTCTATGATCCCGAAACGCACGCGCAATATTATTATCACGCGCATCCGGCCGAGCTGCGCGGCGGCGAGCACGGGCACTTCCACTGCTTTCTGAGGCCCGGGGGCATGCCGAACGGCGTGCGTCCGGCACCGCTGCCCGATTACACACCGCCCAAGGACCCCGATGACGCGCTCAGCCATCTTGTCGCCATCTCGATGGACCGGGCGGGCTTTCCCATCCGGCTTTTCACCACCAATCGCTGGGTGACCGGGGAGGCCTGGTACCGGGCCGCGGACGTGACCCGCATGCTCGACCGATTCGTCATCGACCTGGCGCGGCCGTCCTGGGCGACCAATATCTGGATCACAGCCATGCTGCGGCTGTTCCGGCCGCAGATCGAGCAGCTTCTGCATCTTCGCGACAGGACGGTCGCGGCCTGGCAGGAGTCCCACCCCGACGCGAATGTGTTCGAGGACCGGGCGCTCGAAATCACCTCGGTGATGGAAATCTCGGTCGACGACCAGATCGCGGCGGTCAGACGGGCGCTTCGAAGCTGCGCCGCCTGAGCGGATTGCATCGCCGCGCCGGCTCGACTACAAGCCCCTTTCTGTCTTCTGCTTCCGAGTTCTGGAGGATCCGTTCATGGCCACGAATCGCGGCGGCGTCGCCGGCGACATCCTGCGCAGCTTCATCGAGCGTATCGAGCGCCTGGAGGAGGAAAAACGCGGCCTCGCCGAGGACATCCGCGAGGTCTATGCGGAAGCGAAGGCGGCCGGCTTCGAGCCCAAGATCATGCGCCAGGTGATCCGCATCCGCAAGCTCGAGCGCCATGAGCGCGAGGAGCAGGAGGCGCTTCTCGACCTCTATCTGCACGCGGTCGAGGGCGGCGGCGCGTCGGCGTCCGAATAGGCGGCCGCTTCAGGCCGGCGAGGCGAGGGCGACACGCTCGAATTGCCGCAGCGGTGCGGGCAGTCTTTCGAGCAGGCCGTCAAGACGCCCCGGGTCACCGCTGGTGAGCAGCCGCAAGCGGCCTGTCCCGGGATTGTCGAGATCCGGGTTGCGCGCCAGATAGTCGGCCAGCGCCGTGGCGACGAGCGGCGGCTGAAGGAGCAGCTCCGTCCCCTGCGGCAAGGCCTGGCGGAAGGCCGGTTCGGCAAAGGGATAATGCGTGCAGGCGAGCGCCGCGGCGTCGATTCCGTCGCGCGCGTCCGGATGGTCGCGAAGTCGGTCCGTGAAGCCGCGAACGAGCCGGTCGAGCGTCCCCGCGTCCGCATTGGCCTCGATTGCGTCGGCCAGCCCCGGACAGGCGATCTCGAGCACCCGGATTGCGGGCGCGCGCAAGGCGATCTCGGTCGTAAACGCCCGCGACGCAACGGTCCGGGGCGTCGCGAAGACGGCGAGCCGGCGCGGCCCTTGCGGCATCAATCCGGCCGCCGCGCCGTCGCGCCATCGCGTGCCGGTGATGGCCTCGACAAGCGGCACATGGACGCCAAGCACGCGCGCCCCGGGTGCGCGGCGGGGGAGCCATGTCTGTTGCAGGCGTCTCAGCGCCGCCGCCGCCGCCGTGTTGCAGGCGATGACGACGAGCCGGCAGCCCTGATCGAGAAGGAAATCGACGGCAGTGAGGGTCGAGCGATAGACGTCCTCGGCCGATCGCGTGCCATAGGGCGCGCGGGCATGATCGCCGAAATAGAGAAAGTCGCGATCCGGCAGCGCCTTGACAAGGGCGTCGAGGACGGTGAGGCCGCCGGACCCGGAATCGAAGACACCGATCACGATCCTCTCCCGCTCTGCTCACCACCAGACTCGGTGACGAGAATGGCGGAAACATGAACACCCGGTGGCGCTGCTATGACCCGTGACGGGCGCGGCGCGCGTCCTCGCCGAGGCCGAGCTCGTCGATCCTGCGATACAGGGTCGAGCGGCCGATGCCAAGCCGCCGCGCGACCTCGGAAAGCCGGCCTCCGCAGCGGAGGATGGCCTTGCGGATGACCTCCTCCTCGATCGCGGCAAGGGGGCGCAGCGTTCCCGCCTCGTCGATGAGGGAGACGAAGGGATGCGCCGCCTCGGCGCCACTTGAGGACCGGTCTTCGCCAAGGCTCGCGGGAGTCTTGTGGTCCGGTGCCGCGAGGATCTGCGGAAAGTCGGCGGCCGTGATCACGGCGCCCTCGGACATGACGACGGCGCGAAAGATCGCGTTCTGAAGCTGTCGGATGTTGCCCGGCCAGTCATAGCCCTGAAGCAGGCTCAGCGCGTCCGGAGCGAGAACCTTTTCGGCAAGCCCCTCGGCGCGCGCGATGGTCCAGATCACACCCGGGCGAATCATGATGTCGCAGCAGCGGCACGTCCTCCCGCCGTTCGCGCAATGGCGGGATGTGCAGGGGAAAGACGTTGAGCCGGTAATAGAGATCCTCGCGCACGCTGCCCTCGGCAACGCGTGCCGCCATGTCGCGGTTCGTCGCCGAAATGAGACGGATATCGACCGGAACCGGCCGCCGGGCACCGACCGGGTCGACCTCGCCCTCCTGCAGTGCGCGCAGGAGCTTGACCTGGATGTCGAGCGACAGCTCGCCCACCTCGTCGAGAAAGAGCGTGCCGCCCGACGCCTCCTGGAAGCGGCCGGCATGACGTTCCGCGGCGCCGGTAAAGGCCCCCTTCTCATGGCCGAAGAGAATGCTCTCGACGAGAGTCTCGGGGATGGCACCGCAATTGACGGCGACGAAGGGGCCCCCGGCGCGGGCGCTCGCGCAATGGATCGCCCGCGCGAACATCTCCTTGCCGACACCGGACTCGCCCTCGATGAGGACGGGTATGGATGTCGCCGCCGCACGCCGGGCGAGCCGCACCGCTTCGCGGATCGCCGGGCTCTCGCCGAGCAGGTCGTCGAAGCCGCCGCCGGCCGATACCGCGGCGCGTAGCGGGGCCAGCTCGCCGGTCATCTCGACATGATCGAGCGCGCTCATGATGGCGGCGCGTATGCGTTCCGCGCTTGCCGGCTTGACGAGGAAGTCGGTGGCGCCGGCGCGCATCACCTCGACCACCCGGTTCACGCTCGCATGCGCCGTGAGCACAATGACCGGAAGCTGCGGATGCGCGGGCCGCAGGGATTTCAGGACGTCAAGTCCGGTCATGCCTGGCATCTGCAGGTCAAGGATCATGCAGGCAACGGGAGGGCGGTCGCTGTCAGACAGGCGGGCAAGGGCGCTCGCGCCGTCGGCGGCGGTCTCGACGCTGTGTCCGGCCCGCTCGACCATGGCGCCGAGCAGATGCAACTGGGTCGGCTCGTCGTCGACGATGAGAATCGGGCCCGCCATGGCGACCTGCTGTCCCTTGCCTCGGTCCGGCAAGCGTTCCGGCATCGGGGCTTGCCGGCTGTATCATAGTGGGACAAGTCTTAAGAAAATGCGAAATGGCCGGTGAGGGCACGACGTCGGCGACGGGCGGCGCCGATTCAGTTGTCCGGCTGCAAATCCGGGATCATCACCACGAGTACCTGTGGCGTGCCCGCCGCGGAGCAGAATGGAAACAGCCCGCGCACCCAGTTGCCCGGCCGCGGACCATCGGTGAGGAGGGTACGCGACAGCGCGGGCGTGGCCTCGCGGTGAACCCTCGCGAACTCGTCCAGACGTCGTTCAAGAAGGGAGCCGGAGAAAAGCTGTGACAGCCGCATGCCCGCGGCAAGCTTGCCCCCATCGGACAGGGTCGAGGCTCCGAACAGGATCAGGACATAATCCTGCGCCGCGCCCGGCTTGTCTCCCGAGCCGCCAGGGAGCCGTTCGAACAGATAAAGCCAGGGGAGCGCGCCGGGCACGCGCAGGGGATTGAAGGCCTCGCGGGTCGGGATGCGGGTGTCCGCCGCGAGCTCCCGCCAATAGGCATCGACGGCGCGCACGGGGTGCTCCGGCGGCAGGTCGGTGGGCTCCAGGTCCTGAATATTTTCCCGCGTCATGAGATCGGCTGCATTCGTATCGCCATCGGCTTCATCGGCTGTCGCTCGCGTCATCTCTTGCCAGAACACCACTTGCACGCGCCAAATATTGGCGGCGGGAAGGAGTACAGGCGTTGAGAAGAATGTTTAATGGTTAAAAATCCAACCTTGAACGCGTTGGTGATCGAGTCCATGCGCGCAGATGCATCTTTCGCGTTATTGATGTGTCGCTTGGGCATATGATATTCGTAACAACAAGAGGCCCGGGACCGTAAGAACAGATATCTTATGGTGAAGAGTGCGCGTAGAAGGAAGGGAGTGCTCGTTCCACCGGTGCGATACCTGTTCAGTGTGTGAATGGTCATAATGGAAGGGGTCGCTGTGTCAATAGGCAATTATGGTTAATTGTGATTATGAATTACATATGTAAAAATTCACGCACATCTTGCTTTATCGAAAATTTATGATCAATCTTGCACGCGCAAGAAACGCCCGGACTGGGGGCGGACGTGCAGGGAAGATGGGGTCAGCATGTCTGGTGCAGCGACAGGGGCGGCACCGATCCCGGCAGCGCTCACGCGCCTCGGGTGCGCCGGGCGCACAGCGGCGCCTGGCGAGGTCGTTGTTGCGGCGGGCGAGGCGCCGGGTCGCGTCTGCCTCATTCTCGACGGCTGGCTCTATCATCTGCGCACGGAGCCGGACGGCCGCCGGCAGATCACCGACATGATGACCGCAGGCGACGTGGTGGCGCCGGGGTTTCCCTGCGGCGCGGCGCCGGGTCTCGCCAGCTATGCGCTGACGCGTGCCGAACTGTGCGAATTCGACGGCGAGTCGCTCTTTCGTGCGAGCAATGCGGATGCGGAGCTGCGCCTGTGGCTGATCGCGCTGATGGAGCGCCAGCGACGGCGTCTGGAGGCCCGGCTTGTCGACCTCGGCCTGCGGTCGGGAAGCGAGCGCGTGGCACGGGCGCTGGTCGAGATCGCGATGCGCGAGGGGACGGGGCGGCGGCCCGCGCGGTCGCTTGTCCTGTCCCTTGGCCTCAGTCTGCGCTTCTTCGGCGAGCTCCTGGGGCTCAGCACCGCGCATGTCTGCCGCATTTTCAAGGATTTCGAGCGTCGCTATGTTGCACGCTACGAGACCGGGCAGGTCCGTATTCGTGATTTCGAGCGCCTGATGCGGCTGGGCCATGTCACGGCCAGCGATCTCGCGACCTTTGCCGCAAGCGCCGCCATGCCGCCGGATCTGCCACCCGAGGCGTGCGCCGCGGTCCGCTGATCAGCGCGCACGTCGCCATTCCTGAGGGCGCCTCGCCATCAGGGACTGCCGCTCCCGGGTAACCGGCAGAATTTCGCGCAGGACGTCGATGGCCAGCAGATTGGTCGGATTGCGCAGTCCCTCGCGCGTCACCTCGCCGACGACACCAAAATCGAGGCGCTCGCCACGCCGATAGGCCTCGGCTGGAAGGGCGAGGCAGCAGACGAGAAGCGCAAGGGCCAGGGCCCCGGTTGTCGTATTGTGGCGCATCGTATCATCCGCGGCGGACGGATGCGGTCCGGAAATCGGACGCGGCATGCTAAGCGGTCGCCTTGTGCATCGAGGAGCCCTACATTGGTTTAAACTCGCCGTGGTGCGGAGTTTCCGCGATCCGGCAATGGAAGGGTCATGGATCGGACGAGCGGTCGCCTTTTGGGGCGCGTGCGGCGCTATACCCGGGTCGGCGGCGCGGCCGGCACGCTCGGGCTGCGGGTGGCGCTCGATCGCCTGCGTGGGCGCGAGACCGACCGAGCGGCGCTCGCCGGGGTGCTTGGCCAATTGCTCGGCGGTCTCAAGGGACCGGTGATGAAGGTGGCGCAACTGCTGGCGGCGCTGCCCGGTGTGCTGCCGCGCGAGCTGGCGGCGGAACTGGCGACCCTGCAGTCGGCGGCGCCGCCGATGGGCCGGGCCTTTGTGCGCCGGCGCATGGCGATGGAGCTCGGTCCCGACTGGCAGCGGCATTTCGCGCATTTCGCGTTCGAGGCGGCGGCCGCCGCCTCGCTGGGTCAGGTCCATCGCGCCCGCGACCGGGAGGGCCGGGCGCTTGCGGTGAAGCTTCAGTATCCCGACATGGCGAGCGTGATCGCGGCCGATCTCAGGCAGCTCGATCTGCTTCTTGCGCTGTTGCGCCGGTACGAAGGTGGGATCGACCCGCGCGAGTTGCGGGCCGAGCTCGAGGAGCGATTGCACGAAGAGCTCGACTATGCGCGCGAGGCGCGGCACATCCGGCTCTTCGGTCATATTCTCCGGCAGGTGCCCGATGTCCGGGTGCCGGGGGTCCGGCCCACGCTCTCGAGCGCCCGCTTGCTCACCATGGAGTGGCTCGAGGGGCGTCCGCTCATCGACTTCGCGGATGCCCCGGAGGCGACCCGGACGCGGCTGGCGACGGCCCTCTTCCGGGCCTGGTACCTGCCCCTTTACCGCGCCGGCGTGCTGCATGGGGATCCCCATCCGGGCAATTACACGGTGGCACCGTCGGCTAGGCTCAACCTGCTCGATTTCGGCTGCGTGCGCATCTTCTCGCCGCGCTTTGTCGCCGCTGTCATCGCGCTTTATCGCGCACTCGCCGAGGATGACCGGGAGCGCGCCGTGGCCGCCTATGAATCCTGGGGGTTCAGGGGGCTCAGCCGGGCGCAGATCGAAGCGCTCAATGTCTGGGCACGGTTTCTCTACGAGCCGCTGCTCGATGATCGCCGGCGTCTGATCGGCGATCCGGCGACGCCGATGGAACGGGGTGCCGCGGCGATTGCCGAGGTGCGGCGGCGTCTTGCCGAATCGGGCCCGGTGACGCCGCCCCGCGCGTTCGTGCTCATGGACCGCTCGGCGCTGGGACTCGGCGGCATCTTCCTGCGCCTCGGGGCGAAGGTGA
This sequence comes from Rhodothalassiaceae bacterium, assembly GCA_046753425.1. Classification (GTDB taxonomy): domain Bacteria; phylum Pseudomonadota; class Alphaproteobacteria; order Sphingomonadales; family Rhodothalassiaceae; genus J134. The sequence continues at coordinate 8,554 of JBHHTO010000049.1, forward strand.
ACTGGCACCGGCTGTTTGAGGAGCTGATCGCGGATTTTTCGCCGGACGCGCTCGCGGCCCGGCAGCGGGAAGCCCTCGCCGCTGCGGGGCTCGCTCCACCCGACGCGAGAGATCGCCGCCCAGCGCGCGGCGCGCAGGAAGAGAGCGCCGGCCAGGAGCCAGAGCAGGACGAATGACGCCGTCATGCCTGCGATGTCCCAGGCAAGGGGCGACTCGGTCGCGTGCGCCGCGGGAAGAAAGGCCGCCAGTCCGACGACCGCCTGCATGGCCGCCGTCCACCCCATGACGCGGGCCATGGCGCGCGCACGGAAGCGCGCGAACATGGTTCCCGCGAGCATCAGCACGGGAACGGCACAGGCGAGCACATCGAGGGCAGCGTTCTCGGCACCGAGGAGCCCCACCGCGGCGTTTGCCCAGACCAGCAGAATGGCGGTGCCGGCAGCGATTCCGACGGCGAGGCGGAATGGCGTGCGTCGCAAGGCCCGTGCGGCGAGCGCGAAAAGCGTGCCCGCGCGCCCTAGCATGGCCGCAAACAGAAGGAAGTCGGACGGGCTCCACCGGACCTCCTCGCTGACCTGCATGGCGACGACGGGCAGGACGGCGATTGCCGCAAGCAGACCCCACAGCACCACCCGCCAGCGGCCGGCCCCCTGGTCCGGTGGTGTCGACAGCAGTGGTAGCCGCATGTGCGCCAGCGCGGGATGGAGCGAGGTCTAGCATGATCGGCCGACGACGGCCAGCCGCGCGACCGGGGCCGTCGACAACCGGACCACCGCCCTTGTGCAGTGGCCCGGCTTTGCTACACTCGCGCAGACGAGGCGGAGCGCCATGATCACCGGGGACACCCGTCATGGCCGCAGGAAAGGGAGGGTCAGATGGCAACCACCGTCGAGCATTTTCTCAGCGACAAGAAGCATCAGTACGGGCGCTTCACGCGCCTCGTCTTCTATGTCGCCGCCGGTCATATCGGCGCGCTCGCCCTGCTGGCGGCAATATTTCTTTGAGCGCGCGGCGCAATCGCGCTAGGAGATTCGCGGGCTGTCGCCCGGAAGCAGCGACCGGTTTTGGGGAGATCGCATGAAGCTCGCCGTCGTCAAGGAAACGACGCCCGATGAACGGCGCGTCGCCGCAAGTCCGGAAACCGTCAGGAAATATATTGCGCTCGGCTTTGATGTCGTGATCGAGGCCGGGGCCGGGGAGGGCGCATCCTTCCCCGATGCCGCCTTTGCCGAAGCCGGTGCCACGATTGTCGAAGGAGCGGATGCCGCACTGTCCGGCGCCGATGTCATCCTCAGTGTGCGCGGTATCGATCCGGCACGCCTTGGCGCGGTGAAGAAGGGGTCCTTGCTTCTCGGCATGCTCAATCCCTATCAGAATGGCGCGCTGCTCGACTCTTACGCGCAGGCCGGCCTTGATGCGGTCGCGCTGGAATTCATTCCCCGCATCACCCGGGCGCAGGCGATGGACGTGCTTTCGAGCCAGGCCAATCTCGCCGGCTATCGTGCGGTGATCGAGGCCGGATACCATTTCAGCCGTGCCTTTCCCATGATGATGACCGCAGCCGGCACGATCGCCCCGGCCCGGGTCATGGTCATGGGCGCCGGCGTCGCCGGCCTGCAGGCGATCGCCACCGCACGACGCCTCGGCGCCGTGGTGTCGGCGACCGACGTGCGGCTCGCCGCCAAGGAGCAGGTGGAGAGCCTCGGCGGCAAGTTCGTCATGGTCGAGGACGAGGAGGCGAAGGAGGCCGAGACCGCCGGCGGCTACGCGAAGGAGATGAGCGAGGCCTACAAGCAGAAGCAGGCGGCGCTGATCGCCGAGACGCTGAAGAAACAGGACATCGCCATCACCACGGCGCTCATCCCGGGGCGGCCGGCGCCGCGGCTGATTACGGCGGACATGGTGCGCTCGATGAAGCCGGGCGCCATCATCGTCGATCTCGCCGTCGAGCAGGGTGGCAATTGCGAGCTGACCCGCGCCGGCGAGGTGATCGCGGTCGATGGCGTGACCATCGTCGGGCACCGCAATCTGCCCTCGCGCATTGCCACCGATGCCTCGGCGCTGTTCGCCAGGAATCTGCTGAACTTCGTGACGCCGCTCGTCGACAAGGAAACGGGAGCGCTGCGGCTCGATCTCGAGGACGAGATCATCGCCGCCTCGCTTGTCGTCCGCGACGGCGCGATCGTGCATCCGCAGCTCAAGGGCGCGGCCTGAGGGATATTGCCGGCCGCCGCGCCGGATCAAATCGGGGAGAGGGGAACGCACATGCTTTTGAGCCTCACGATGATGGCCTCGGGGCTTGCCGAGGCAACGCCGAGCCCGATCATCCAGCAATTGTCGATCTTCGTGCTTGCCGTCTTCGTCGGCTACTATGTCGTCTGGAGCGTGACGCCGGCCCTGCACACGCCGCTGATGAGCGTCACCAACGCGATCTCCAGCGTCATCGTCGTCGGTGCCATCATCGCCGTCGGCGGCGAGGGGATGAGCACCGCGACCTGGCTCGGCCTCATCGCCATTGCGCTCGCCTCGGTCAATATCTTCGGCGGCTTCGCCGTCACCCAGCGCATGCTCGGCATGTACAAGAAGAAAGAGAAGAAATAGGGAGGGCCCGGGCATGAGCCAGAGCTTCGTCGACTGGACCGCGCTCGCCTATCTGGTTGCCGCGGTCCTCTTCATCCTCGCGCTGCGCGGGCTGTCGGGACCGGAGACGGCGCGGCGCGGCAATGTCTTCGGCATGCTCGGCATGCTGATCGCGGTCGGCGCCACCGCCTTCAATCCCGAGGTCATCCGCTTCGGCCTCGCATATGTCGCGCTCGCCGTGCTCGCGGGCGGCGCGGTCGGTCTCATGATCGCCCGCCGCATCGCCATGACAGCAATGCCGCAGCTCGTCGCCGCCTTCCACAGCCTCGTCGGCCTTGCCGCTGTGCTCGTGGCTTCAGCCGCCTTTCTCCATCCGCAGAATTTCGGCATTACCGATGCCGCCGGCTCTATCATCCTCGCCTCGCGCATCGAGATGAGCCTCGGCGTCGCCATCGGCGCCATCACCTTTTCAGGCTCGGTCATTGCCTTCCTGAAGCTTCAGGGGCTGATGTCGGGCGCGCCGATCCTGCTGCCGGGCCGGCACCTCATCAATCTCTTGATCGGGCTCTTCATCGTCGGCGAGATCGTCGCCTTCGCGCTCGTGCAGGACACCAGCATCGCCGGCATTCACGCCTTCTGGTGGGTGACGGCATCCTCGTTTCTGATCGGCTTTCTGCTGATCATCCCGATCGGCGGCGCCGACATGCCGGTGGTCATCTCGATGCTCAACAGCTATTCGGGATGGGCGGCTGCGGCGCTCGGCTTCACGCTCCACAATACCGCGCTCATCGTCACCGGCGCGCTCGTCGGCTCGTCGGGTGCGATCCTTTCCTATATCATGTGCAAGGGCATGAACCGCTCCTTCGTGAGCGTCATCGCCGGCGGTTTCGGCGGCGAGGAGGCGGGGCCGAAGGGCGCACGCGCCGACCGGCCGGTGAAGTCGGGCTCGGCCGAGGACGCCGCCTTCATTCTCAAGAACGCCGGCTCGGTGATCATCGTCCCCGGCTACGGCATGGCGGTGGCGCAGGCGCAGCATGCCCTGCGCGAGATGGCCGACCTTCTCAAGAAGGAGGGGGTGAGCGTGAAATACGCCATCCACCCTGTCGCGGGGCGCATGCCGGGGCACATGAACGTGCTCCTGGCCGAAGCCAATGTGCCCTATGACGAGGTCTTCGAGCTCGAGGACATCAACAACGAATTCCAGCAGACGGACGTCGCCTTCGTGATCGGCGCCAATGATGTGACGAACCCGGTGGCGAAGACCGACCCGTCCTCGCCGATCTACGGCATGCCGGTGCTCGATGTGGAAAAGGCGAAGACCGTGCTCTTCGTCAAGCGCTCGCTCTCGCCCGGCTATGCCGGCGTCGACAACGAGCTTTTCTACCGTGACAACACGATGATGCTCTTCGGCGACGCCAAGAAGATGGTCGAGGAGATCGTCAAGAATCTGGACTGAGGGCGTCATGCTCGAGACCCGAAGTCTGCGGATCGCGGACATCTATGTGCCGGCGGCGCGACGCCGGGCGCTCGACCCGGCCCGGGTCGAGGCGCTGGCGACCGACATGCTCGAGGAGGGGCAGAAGACGCCGATCCTGGTGCGCGCCGGCAAGGGGCGTTTCGTCCTCGTCGATGGTGCGCACCGGCTGGAAGCCGGCCGCGCGCTCGGGGAAGAGACGATCCTGGCCATCCTGGTGCAGGCGCGGCGCCACTGAATCGGGCACGGTAAAGAGGCGGAATCTCGCTCGTGTCGTGCCGGAGTCGCGCGCCTGGCGGCGTGATCGGGCCGCGCGCACCCTTGGACCTGTCCGGAACGGTCCGCATCGGCTTTTCGAGCGAATCCGCAAGTCCTTGAAAACAGTACGATCCCGGCCCAGATGAGGAGGGCGCCGCCAAGTCTCGCGGGTTTGCAAAAAAGGGTTTGACAGGGGCCGCGGGCACTCCTATAACCCGCCCTCGCCGCGGCCGAAGGGCCCACCTTCGGAAGCCCCGCGGTGCCGCCGGTTCTCCCGGCCTTTTTGTTCTTTGACATTGTGGTGAGAGAAGGGAGATGCGGACGGTGGTTCTGCGTGGGCGGAATCATTGTTTGGCGTCTCTTTGAACGCCTGTGCGTTTGAAGGGGCAGGAACACTGGTTCTTGCCTGTTGAGCGGGGTCGGTCGTTTCCGGTTCGTCCGGGATCGCCGAGAACCGCTGGATCAATTTGAGAGTTTGATCCTGGCTCAGAACGAACGCTGGCGGCAGGCCTAACACATGCAA
>JBHHTO010000050.1:0-13286 GCA_046753425.1 Rhodothalassiaceae bacterium
CGCCACCGAGAAGGTGGCGCTCGACTTCACCGACGACGGCATCGCGGCGATCGCCCGCATCGCGGCGGAGGTGAATGAGAGCGTCGAGAATATCGGCGCCCGGCGCCTGCACACCGTGCTCGAGCGGGTCCTCGACGAGATCAGCTTCTCGGCTCCCGATCGCCATGGCGACACCGTCCTGGTGGATGCCGCCTATGTCCATGCGCATCTCGGCACGCTCGGCGCAGCAGGACATAGAAGGCGCCGTCGCCGCCATCATGCCGCGCCGCGGCCTCACAGGCCTGCACCAGCGGCGCGAGCTCAGGGCTCTCGAGCCAGAGCGGCAGCAGGCGGCGCAGCACCCCGCCTTCGGGCGCGAAGTCCGCTCGCCGGCGGAATGCCGCCGGCACCGGCGCATCCTGTGGCAGGCGCGGCCCGCCTTTGCCGGTGATGACCAGTACCAGGCGCTCGCCGGCGTGCGCCGCGCGGGTGAGATGACGGCACAGGCGCCGATAGGCCTCTTCACGATCAAGCCCGTGCAGATCGAGCCGGTTGTCGATGCGCTCGCGCCCGCGCACGATGCGACGCCGGCGGCGCGGCTCGATGCCGCCGGTGGAAGCGGGACTTCGCGCCGGATCCATGGCTGCCGCCGGCGGGCGGCTCGCTCGGTCGTCGGCTCCGGCAGCCGGTGACGGCGATATCCGGCGAGGCGCTTGCCGCGGCACCCGTGAGGCCTTGCCGAGCGGACGGACGCTCTTGCGGACGGCGTCCCAAAGGGCGCGATCCTCGGGGCTGGGCGGCTCCTTGCGACGGCTCATGACGCATGGTCCCGCAGCTCGCGCATGCGACGCGTGATCGGTCGCGGCAGCAACAGCCACAGGCGACCGCGTTCCGCCATATGCCCGGCGATGGTCGCCGCTGTCCCGCCATGGCCCCAGAAGACATCGCCGCGTACCGCACCGCGGATGGCCGATCCCGCATCCTGGGCCACCATCAGCCGCCTCAGCGGCAGCCGCCCTGCGACCGGATCGCGGGCGTCGGGGACCGTGCTCGCAAGCCAGACCGGAGCACCGAAGGGCAGATGGCGCGGATCAACGGCGAGACTGCGGCCCGGCGTCAGCGGCACGCCTTCGGCACCGACCGGGCCCGGCCCCTCGGCGATGCGGAAGAAAACATAGGACGCGTTCTCGGCCATCAGACGCGCGCCCTCCTCCGGATGGGCGCGGAGCCAGGCGGCGATCGCCGGCGCTGATGCCGCTCCCGGCGCAAAAACGCCGCGCGCAACAAGCAGTCGCCCGATCGCGCTGTAGGGATGGCCGTTGCTGCCGTCATAGGCGAGCCGCAGCGTTTCGCCATCGGGCAGGCGCGCGCGGCCCGAGCCCTGGATCTGGAGAAAGAAGACGGCGACCGGATCGCGCGCCCACAGGAGCTCGAGCCCGCGCCCGGCGAGAGCACCCGCCTCGATATCGGCGCGCGTCGCGAAGGGACGCAGCGCGCCGTCGATGACCTGGCCGGCGATGCGGCGATCGGCAAGGTCCGGGGCAAAGGCGCCGAGATCAACGCGCACCAGCTCCGGCGGGCGGCGATAGACAGCAATGCGATAGATGTCCGAGGGTGCGCGGGCGGCCTCGATGAGGGGCTCGTAATAGCCCGTGAACAGCCCCTCCGCGCGGCCGCCGTCGCGCAAGGAGAAGGGCACGAATTGGCATTCGAAAAAGGCCCGCACGGTGGCCGCGTCCTTGCCATCCGCGGTCCGCGCCGCGCGACAGGCGCGGTGCCAGTCCGCAGCCCGACCAGCGATGTCCGGGGGCTCGAGAGGCGTCTCACCGGCAAGCCGGAGCAGCCGTTTGCAACTCTTCCGGAAGGCGGCAAGCGCCGGCCGCGGATCATCCTCCTGCCACCCTGGAAGGTCGCTGAAGGCGACGCGGACATAGGCGACCCGCTCGCCCGTGGCCATGCGGGCGTGCCAGACCGCGCGGGCGAGGATGGTGACAAGCACCAGCGCGAGGAGACCGAGAATCCAGGCGGCGCCGCGGCGCGTGACCGCCATCGCTCAGCCGGCGTGGGTGGCGACGAGCGTCCAGTTCGGGTCGGCGCTCGCCGCGGGGCGGGCAAAGGTCCAGATGTCGACCACGCGGATGCTGTCGCTTTCCTTGCCCTCGACGACGCGCCCCTCGCCATCGCGGGTGACCGAGACGATCTCGGCCTCGAAGTTGACCGTCACCTCGACCATGCCGTCACGCAGGGCAAGATCGGTGATCCGCTGGTCGACGAGATCGATAAGGCGCGCCTCGAGCGTATGGCCGGCCGCCTTGCGCGCCTCGATCACGTCGACGAATTCGCGGTACACATCCTCGCTCAGGAAGCGCCGCAGGGTTTCCTTCTCGCCGCCCCAGAAGGCCTCGAGTATGAGCGAATAGGCAGCCCTGGCACCATCGAGAAAGCGGTCGACATCGAATTGGGGATCAGCCCGCCGGATAGCAGCGAGGGCGCGTCCGAGCCGTGGGTCGTCCTCAAGGCGTGCCACCGCCTCGGAGCGGCCCGCCGCCGTTTCCGATGCCTCCGCGCCGGCGATATCGTCGCCGGTGCCGCCACGGCCGGAAAGCTCACGCGACGACCGTTCCTCGCCGGTGCGCCGCCCGAGCACGCTGCGCAGGCGCAGCGCGATGAATCCCGCCACCATGGCCAGAAGGACGATGTCGATGAACTGAAAACCGCTGTCCATGCCCTCTTTCCCGCGGCGATTGGTATCTGCCGGCCCGAATGCCCGTTGATCCCGCCCTGCGGTGCGGTTTGCGAAACGCCGCCTCGCGCCCTACATAGCATGATGCAGGCGGATATCCAGTCGATAGATAGGCATCGCAGCAATCCGGGACAAGCATGGCTCCTCTTCTCATTCTTCTCGCTCCGGCGTGTCTCCTCCTCGCCGAGATCGCGGTCTTCATCAAGGCGGGCGGCGCGATCGGTGCCCTGCCCGTGCTTCTGCTCACCATTGTGACAGCGATCGTCGGCGTGGCGTTGGTGCGCGCCCAGGGGATCGAGACATTGCAGCGTGCCCGGCGCGAGCTCGCGGCCGGGCTGCCGCCGGTGCGCGAGCTCATCGAGGGTGCGCTGCTGGTGATCGCGGGGCTCTGCCTTCTCGTGCCGGGCTTTCTCACCGATGCTGCCGGATCCCTGCTTCTGGTGCCGCCGCTTCGGGCGTGGATCGCGGCAGAGATCCTGAAGCGGGCGCGCCTTCATCGCCACGACGTGATTGTCGAAGCCGACTACTGGACCGAGGAGGCACCGCCACCGCCCCTGCGCCGACCGGAGGACGATCCCTGGCGATGAGGATTCCGGATATTGTTTCGCCGCCGGCTTCGTGCTAGCGAACGGCGCGAATTCCGGCCGATGGCCGCAAGTGCAATACAAGACGCAGAAAACAGGGAACTTCCGACATGGCGGACAAGGACAAGGACGACAAGCAGTCGACGGCCGGCAGCGACGGTGCGGCGACAGGAGCAGAGGCTGCAGCCGGACCCGCGGCCCAGACGGCCCAGGACAATGCGCCGCAGGCGGCCATCCTCGCACAATATGTGAAGGACCTCTCCTTCGAGAATCCGAAGGCGGCGCAGACCCTGCAGCGCCTGAGCCAGCCAGGCGCCAAGCCGCAGATCGAGGTCAACATCAATGTCGGCGGCACGCGCGTCGCCGAAGAGGCCTTCGAGGTCGAGCTCAAGATTACCGCCACCTCGCGCATCGGTGAGGAGACGGCCTTTGCCGTCGAGCTCGTCTATGCCGGGCTTTTCGGGGCGCGCAATCTGCCCGACAACGTCCTCGAGCCCTTCCTGCTCGTGCAGGCGCCGACGGTCCTCTTCCCCTTCGCCCGCCGCATCATCGCCGACACCGTGCGCGACGGCGGCTTTGCGCCCCTGATGCTCGAGCCGATCGACTTCGGCGCGCTCTACCAGCAGCAGCGGCTGCAGGCGCAGCAGCAACAGCAGGGCCAGGGCACGAGCGCCAGCGCCGAGATCGGCACGCTCGACCTCGGCGAGCCCAAGGGCACGGCCTGAGGACGGCCTCGGTCGCTATCCGCCTCGCGCGCGGCGCTTCAGTCCTTCCCGGCGGCCAGCCAGAGTGGGGACTGGAGTGTTTCGAGGAAGCGTGCATGCGCGGCCCGCTCCTCGTCGCTCGGCGCATGCGGCCGTGGCGGCCGTCGTTCGCCGGTCCTCTGGCGCGGGCCGCTGTCAGCGCCGGCGGCTGCGGTCTCGCTCGCCAGCGCAAGGCCATGCTGCCGCCCGCCCCGCAGCTCGAGATAGACCCTGGCGAGGATCTCGCAATCGAGCAGCGCATCGTGTTTCTCGCGCATCGAATTGTCGATGCCGAACATCCGGCAAAGGGCGTCGAGCGAGGCGCGCTGGCCGGGAAAGCGCTGCCGGGCGATCGCCAGCGTGTCGACAAAGCGCTCGGCAGGAAGTGGCGGCCGTCCGCAGGCCGCGAGTTCGGCATTGAGAAAGCCGCGGTCGAATTCGGCATTGTGGGCGACCAGTGGATCGTCTGCGATGAAGGCGAGAAAATCCTCGACGATGTCGGCAAAGCGCGGCTGGCCGCGCAGTTTCTCGTCATCAAGGCCGTGAACCGCAGCCGCCGCGGGATCGACCGGGCGCCCCGGATCGATGAGCCGCATGAAGCTGCGCCCGGTCGGAATCATGTTAACGATCTCGAGCGCACCGATCTGCACGATGCGGTGTCCCTGGCTCGGCTCAAGACCGGTGGTTTCGGTGTCGAAGACGATCTCACGCATCGGCCATCCCCGTTCGCTCCAGCGGCCACGGCCAGACGCCGCCCGGCCGCTCGCAAAGGTCGCGCAACATGCGGCCGATGGCCCGCAAAAGCGCGCGCTTGCTGCCGCCCGTTGGCAGAACATAGTCGGCGCGTCGGCATTTCTCGCTGTCTGGCAACTGCGCCTTGAGGATAGCGTCGAGACGCTCCGCCGTCATGCCCGGTCTTGCAAGCGCCCGTGCGCGCTGGATCTCCGGCGGCGCTGAAACGACCGCTACATAGTCGACCCGTTTCTCGCCCCCGGTCTCGTAAAGAAGCGGAATGTCGAGCGCAGCGATGCGGGCGCCGCTGCGCTCGGCCTCCTCAAGAAAACGCCGCTGGGCGACAAGGACCCGGGGATGGAGAATCGCCTCAAGACGCTTGCGCGCAGCAGGATTGGCGAAGACGATGGCGGCGAGCCGGCGGCGCTCGACGGCTCCCTCGACAATCGCTTCGGGAAAGGCGGCGGCGACCTCCGCGAACGCCTCGCCTGTCGGCGCCAGCAGTGCGTGCACCGCGGCATCGGAATCGAAGACCGGCACAGCGAAACGGCGTAGCATGCGGGCCGCCTCGCTTTTCCCCATGGCTATGGATCCGGTCAGGCCAAGGACGATCATGACGGCTCCAGCGCCTCCCGCAAATGCGCGAAGGTGGCGGCATCGACCAGCGGGGCTTGTCCGTAGAAGGCCTCAAAGGCGGGCACCGCCTGGTGCACCAGCATGCCGAGTCCGTCGACCGTAATATGGCCGCGGCGGCCGGCCTCGCGCAGCAGCGCGGTGCACAGCGGGCGGTAGACGAGATCGATGACGACCGCGTTCCTGGCAAGCAGCGAGAGCTCGAGTTCGAGCGGCGGCTGGCCCACCATGCCGAGCGTTGTCGTGTTGACGAGAAGGCCGACCTCCTTGAGTAGCGCCGAACGCTCGCTCCAGCCGGCGGCGACGATGCGTGCGTCTTCGAACAGCGCCGCGAGCCGCTGCGCCCGCTGCGCGGTCCGGTTGGCGATATGGATGCGCCGGATGCCGGCCCCGAGCAGAGCCCCAAGGACGGCGCGGGCGGCTCCGCCGGCACCAAGAATCAGGGCCCCGGCGTCGGCGCGTTCCTTCCAGTCCGCTACGGCCTGATCGAGGCTGGCGAGAAAACCCCGGGCGTCGGTATTCGACCCGACCAGGCGGCCGCGACTGTCGACGCGGACGAGATTGACCGCGCCGAGACGTGCCGCATCGGGTTCGAGCCGGTCCACGAGCCGGGCCGCCGCTTCCTTGTGCGGCACCGTCACATTGACTCCACGAAAGCCGAGAGCGGGCAGTGCGGCAAGCGCCCCGGCCAGCGCCGCGGGCCTGACGGCGAGCGGCACATAATCGCCGTCAAGCCCCGCGCGTTTGAGCCAGAAGCGGTGCAGCCGCGGCGACAGCGAGTGCGCGATCGGCCAGCCCATGACGCCGGCGAGCCTGCTTCCGCTCATACCGTGCATCAGTCCCCGGTTCCCGGTTTGCCGCCGCCGCCGGCCGCCTCAGCGGTCTCCGCCTCGCGCATGCTGTAGAGCTTGACGATCGCCGCCGCGGTCTCCTCGATCGAGCGCCGCGTGACGTCGATCACCGGCCAGCCATGGGCGGCACAGAGCCGCCTGCAGGCAAGCACCTCCTCCCGCACCCTGGCCTCGTCGACATAGGTCGTGGACGGGCTTTCCCGCATCGCGCGCAGGCGATTGGTGCGGATCTCCACGAGCCGCTCGGGGGCGGCAGTGAGGCCCACGATGAGCGCCGCGAGCGGCTCGTCGAGCTCCGGTGGCAAGGGTACGCCCGGCACGAACGGGACATTGGCGGTCTTAAAGCCCTTGTTTGCGAGATAGATGCTGGTCGGCGTCTTTGAGGTTCGCGAGACGCCGACGAGGATAATGTCCGCCGTCGTCAGATCCTTCACCAGCTGCCCGTCATCATGCGCCATGGTGAAATGCAGCGCGTCGATGCGTTCGAAATAATCGGCGTCCATCTCGTGCTGGCGACCGGGCAGGCCGCGCGCCCGGGCGCCCAGGAACTGGCCCAGCCCCTCGATCACCGGATCGAGGACCGAGACATGCGGAATGCCGAGCAGGCTGCAGCGCCGCGTCAGCACCCGGCGCAGCTCCTCATTCACCAGCGTATAGAGGACGAGCCCCGGATTCTCGGCGATGAAATCCATCGTCCGCCGCATCTGTGTCGGTGTCCGGATCATCGGCCAGAGATGTTTTCTCGCCTCGACACCCTCGAACTGCACGAGCGCGGCCTTGGCCATGGCCTCAAGCGTCTCGCCGGTTGCATCGGACACGAGGTGGAGGTGAAAGACACGCGATTCTGGATCGATCATCCGCCGAGCACCCTGTGGATCAGATGGGGATCGATGTAGCCGATATGGCCGAACCGCGCCATGACCTCGATTCCCTCCCCCAACATCCCTCAAGGACCGCCCTTTCATCAAGCACCCGCAAGATCGGGGATGGCTGGCATGGCGACCGCTTTTCAGCTTGCCTCCGCAGCGCTATCACCTATGCTCCCGGCCGGCGACCGCGCCTCGTTTGCTGTGGATTTTTCTGTGGAGAGGATTTTATCCCCGCTTTTCGGCGCCTACCACCATCTCTTCCATTCTTCAGGATTCCTTTTTGAAGATGAAACGACAGGGACAGTCCGCGAAAGCCGCCCGGACATACGACCGGCCTTGCCCCCTTCTCGACGTTCTTTCCGGCACAAGGCGTACCCCCGTCCCGCTGTGGTTCATGCGCCAGGCCGGGAGATATCTTCCCGAATACCGGCGACTGCGCGAGAGCACCGGCAGCTTTCTCGATCTCGTCTATGATCCGGAGTTGGCGGCGGAAGTCACGCTGCAGCCGGTCGACCGATTCGGTCTTGATGCCGCGATCCTCTTTTCCGACATCCTCGTCGTGCCGCATGCGCTGGGACAGGAGCTTGCCTTTCTTGAGGGAGAGGGGCCGAGGCTCGCACCGGTCGCGGACCGTGGCGCCTTGGCGAGGCTTGAGCGCGGACGTGTGGAGGAAAGCCTGCAGCCGGTCTTCGAGACGATCCGGCGTGTGAAAGCCGCGCTGGCGCCCGAGGTGGCGCTGATCGGCTTTGCCGGCGGGCCGTGGACGGTGGCGAGCTACATGGTTGCCGGTCGCGGTGGTGACGAGCAGCGGGCCGCCAAGCTCTGGGCCTATGGCGATCCGGAGGGATTCGCCATGCTGATCGATCGCCTTGTCGAGGCGACGATCGCCTATCTGGAAGGACAGATCGCCGCCGGCGCCGATGTCATCCAGATTTTTGAAAGCTGGGCTGCACATCTTTCCGAGCCGTGGTTCACACGCCTCGTCATCGAGCCGACGCGACGCATTGTCACGGCTCTCAGGCGATCGGCGCCCGGTGTCCCGGTGATCGGCTTTGCCCGTGGTGGCGGAACGATGCTCGAGGCCTATGCCCGGGAGAGCGGCATCAGCGCCCTGTCTCTCGACAGCGGGACATCGCTTGCCATGATGGACGCGCGGTTGCCGGAAGGGATGGCGGTTCAGGGCAATCTTGATCCGCTGCTTGTCTGCGCCGGTGGCGAGGAGATGCGGCGCGAGGTGCGGCGTATCCTTCGCACGCTGCAAGGCCGCCCGCATATTTTCAATCTTGGCCATGGCTTTGTGCCGCAGACGCCGCCGGAGCATGTGGCCGAGCTCGTCGCATTGGTGCGCGCTGAAAGCGGAGGGAAATGATGCACGGATGGTCGGAGATGCTCGCGCCCTTCTATCTCTGGATCAAGGCCGGCCACGTCATCGCCGTCATCTTCTGGATGGCCGGGATGTTCATGCTGCCGCGCTTTTTCGCCTATCACAGCGAGGCGCGACCGGGGTCGCCGGAAGATGCCGCCTGGATCGCGCGCGAGCAATGGCTGCTGCGGCTGATCATCAATCCGTCGATGCTTGCGGCCTGGATCCTGGGGCTGCTTCTCATCGTCATCACCGCGCCGAGCGGGCTATGGCTCCATATCAAGCTCGCGATCGTGCTCGGCCTGTCCGCACTGCATGGCCTGTTGGCCCGCTGGCGCCGCGAATTTGCCCGTGGCAGAAACCGGCATGATTCGCGATTCTACAGGATCGTCAATGAGATACCGACACTCGCGGTGATTGCCATCGTGATCCTGGTAATCGTCAGACCGCTCTGAGCGGAAAGCGGGAAAGGGGCTTGACTTGGGCAGCGATGGTGGTAGCGTCGCCGCAGAGCCGGCATTCCGTGCCGGTGCAAGTCAATCCCGGAACATCGACCCCGGAAGATCAACCCCGGAACATCGATCGAAGGCACCGTCAGGATGCCGGGCCCGACACGGGCACGAGAAGCGATCGACCCGCCTCTTCCTATCCCCAGTGTGTTGAGCGACACCCAATTCCTGTTGCCACGAGAACCGAGCGATGAATCTGGACGAACTGAAGAAAAAGACGCCGAACGAGCTCCTGGCTCTGGCCGAGGAGCTTGGCGTCGAGAATGCCAGCAATCTGCGCAAGCAGGACATGATGTTCGCCATCCTCAAGAATCTCGCCGACCGCGGCGAGGAGATCTCGGGTGGCGGGGTGATCGAGATCCTGAGCGACGGTTTCGGCTTTCTGCGCTCGCCGGAGGCAAATTATCTCGCCGGACCGGATGACATCTATGTCAGTCCGAGCCAGGTACGGCGGTTCAGTCTAAGAACCGGCGATACGGTCGAGGGACAGATCCGGGCACCGAAGGACGGCGAGCGCTATTTCGCCCTGCTCAAGGTCAACCGGATCAATTTCGATGAGCCGGACCGGGCGCGGCATCGGGTGAATTTCGACAATCTGACGCCGCTCTACCCGAACGAGCGCCTCAATCTCGATCCCAAGGACCCGACGGTCAAGGATCTGTCGCCGCGGATCATCGACCTCGTGGCGCCGATCGGCAAGGGACAGCGCGCGCTCATCGTCGCACCACCACGCACCGGCAAGACCATGCTGTTGCAGAACATCGCGCAATCGATCACGCGCAATCATCCCGAGGTCTATCTGATCGTGCTGCTCATCGACGAGCGGCCGGAGGAGGTGACCGACATGCAGCGCTCGGTGAAGGGGGAGGTCGTCTCCTCGACCTTCGATGAGCCGGCGACGCGGCATGTTCAGGTGGCGGAGATGGTGATCGAGAAGGCCAAGCGGCTGGTCGAGCACAAGCACGATGTCGTCATCCTGCTCGATTCGATCACCCGCCTTGCGCGTGCCTACAACACCGTCGTGCCGAGCTCGGGAAAGGTGCTGACCGGCGGCGTCGACGCCAATGCCCTGCAACGGCCCAAGCGCTTTTTCGGTGCCGCCCGCAATATCGAGGAGGGCGGCTCGCTGTCGATCATCGCCACCGCGCTGATCGACACCGGCTCGCGCATGGACGAGGTCATTTTCGAGGAGTTCAAGGGCACCGGCAATAGCGAGATCGTGCTAGACCGCAAGGTCGCCGACAAGCGCGTCTTCCCGGCCATCGATATCCTCAAGTCGGGCACCCGCAAGGAGGAACTGCTGCTGCCCAAGGACCAGTTGTCCAAGGTCTGGGTGCTGCGCCGCATCCTACAGCCGATGGGCACCACCGATGCGATCGAGTTCCTGATCGGCAAGATCAAGGAAACCAAGACCAACGAGGACTTCTTCGCCTCGATGAACCAGTAGCGGCCCGCATTATTTGAAGGCAGTGCCTTCTTTCATGGAAGAAGAATGGTGGCGCCGCGCGTCGCCCGCGATTCGAGAGCGCGATGGGCGTCGGCGGCACGGGCGAGCGGGAACTCCTGCCCGATGAACGGCCGCAGGGCGCGGCGCGCGACCATCTCGAAAAGCGCGGCGACAGCTTCGACGATCTCGTCCCGATTCGCATAATAGTGCATGAGCGAGGGCCGGGTGAGAAAAAGCGAGCCCCTGGTCTGCAGGAGATTGACATCGATTTCCCCGACGGCACCCGAGGCATTGCCGTAGGAGACCAGGTATCCGCGCGGCCGCAGGCAGTCGAGCGAGGCGGCGAAGGTGGCACGTCCGACGCCGTCATAGACAACATCGACACCGCGGTCGTCGGTAAGCGCGCGCACGCGGGCGACGACATCCTCCTGGCGATAGAGAATGACCGCATCGGCGCCGTGATCGCGGGCGAGCGCCGCCTTTTCCGGTGAGCCGGCGGTGGCGATCGTGCGCGCACCGAGCGCCTTCAGCCACTGGCAAGCGAGAAGGCCGACGCCGCCGGCCGCGGCATGAAAGAGAACGACATGGCCGGCTTTGACCGGAAAGACGCGGCGGACGAGATATTCCACGGTGGCGCCCTTGAGCAGGATGGCGGCGGCGGTCCTGTCATCGATGGTGTCGGGGAGGTTCAGCAGGCGCTCTGCGGCGATGTTGCGGGCTTCGGCATAGGCACCGGGCGGGCCGAGGAAATAGCCGACGCGATCGCCGACGCGGAAGGTCGTGACACCGGCACCGACGGCCTCGACGATGCCCGCCGCCTCAAGGCCCATGCCGCTCGGCAGGGGCAAGGGATAAAGACCGCTGCGGTGATAGCAGTCGATGAAATTGACGCCGATGGCGCGGTGGCGGACTTGCACCTCGCCGGGTCCCGGCTCGGCGAGCGCGCTTTTGACAAGCGTGAGAACCTCCGGCCCGCCGGTGCGTGAGAATTCGATGCGGGCGACCATCATGCGCCGAGATGCCGCCCGAAGAATTCCGCGGTGCGCGTATTGGCGAGGCGCGCCGCCTCGGGATCGTAATGCGCCCCGCCGGGTCGCGCGAAGGCGTGGTCGACGCCGGGATAATCGTGGATGACGACGCGGGAATGCGAATCGAGCGCGGCATGGATGCGCGCCTGCGCCTCCTTGTCGACGAAGCCATCCTCCTCGGCGATATGCAGCATTAGATGGCCGGCGATCGATGATGCCTCCTCGAGATAACCGTCGATGCCGACCCCGTAATAGCCGACCGCCGCATCGATATTGGTGCGGCAGGCGGTGAGATAGGCGAGCAGCCCGCCGAGGCAGTAGCCGACCGCGCCGGTGCGCGCGCTGACGCCCGGAAGGCGGCGCAGCGCCGCGAGGGTGGCGGCGATATCCTTGATACTGAGATCGACGTCGAAGCCCTTGTAAAGGGCGAAGGCCTTGTCCCATTCGGCTTGCGTCTGGTCGGTGATGTCGACACCGGGTTCCTGACGCCAGAAGAGATCCGGACACACGGCCACATAGCCCTGGCGGGCCAGCGAATCGGTGATCTCGCGCATCACCCGGTTGACGCCGAAGATTTCCTGGATGACGACGATTCCCGGCCCACTGCCGCTCTCGGGCCTCGCCAGATAGGCGGAAAATTTGCCCGATCCGTCCTTGGCCGCGATCTCGATCCGGTTGTCCGCCATGACGTGCCTCCCCGAAATGCAAAAAGCTGAGCTGGACGATCCGCCGCCAGTTTACAAATCGAGTCGCGGCGTTTCCAGATCAAGCAGCGCCCGCTTGGTGGCAACACCTCCGGCGCCCGAATAGCCCCGCAAATGCCCGTCGGCGGCGAGCACGCGATGGCAGGGGATGAGGATCGGGATCGGATTGGCCGCGGCGGCACTGCCGACGACGCGGGCGATCGTGCCGAGTTGGCGCGCGATGGCGCCATAGGTCGTCTGGTGACCATAGGGAATGGCGGCGATGCCCCCCCAGATGCGACGCTGGAGGGGCGTTCCCGCGGGGTCAAGCGGCAGCGAGAAGCGGGTGAGGGTGCCGGCGAAATAGGCGCGGAGCTGCTGTTCTGCCGCGCACAGGAGCGGCGTCGGCCGGTCGCCGGGCGGCGCGGTCGCGCACCATTCAAGCGCGACGATCGCCTCGCCTTGCTGACGCAGAAGGAGATCGCCAAAGGGTGAGGGGACCATCCATGACGTCATGACGCCTGCCTCCGCGCTTCTCTGAGCTGCTCCGCGAGCTCCAGCGGATCGCGGATCGGCGGTCCGCAGACGGTGCCGCGACAGAGGACCGCGACGCCATCTGCCGCGGCGGCATCGCCGGGCCGCCGCACGAGCCCCGGAAAGGAGGTCGCCCAGGCCGCCCGCGAGAGGGACTCGGAATCCTTGCCGGCCGTGGCTCCGGGAAGCGCGAGAGCGGCGCCGCGGCACAGCGTGTGACAGGCGTTGAGGAGACCGGTCACCGGCACCGGGTTGCCGGCCATGTCGGCGGAGAAGGCGGCGACGAGCGCGTCCGCGCGCGAGTGCCAGCGGGCCTCACCGGTGAGGTGGAAGAGGCGTGCGAAATTCTCGAGCATGGTGGCATTGCCCGAAGGTTGCGCGCTGTCGTGCGCCGTGCGCGGGCGCAGGATGAGCCCCGGCGCATCCTGTGCGGTGGTGAAATAGCCGCCATGATCGCGGTCGGCGAACAGATCCTCGACTCGCTCGGCCCAGAAGATGGCGGCATCGAGGGCATCGCCGCCGGAGCCGCATTCATGAAGCGTGAGCGCGGCGGCGATCATCTGGGCGTGATCGTCGAGCAGGCTCACC
>JBHHTO010000051.1:0-13125 GCA_046753425.1 Rhodothalassiaceae bacterium
CTCCGCCGCTGAGCACGAAATAGGTGACAAGGATGGCGATGCCGATCAGCATCGCGAAGGCATAATGGTAGAGATAGCCGGTCTGGATCAGCCGGATCCGCCGCGCCGCCGCCATCACCGCCGCAGCCACACCATCCGGCCCGAGGCCGTCGATCGTCTTCTCGTCCCCTCCCTTCCACAGCAGGCGGCCGAGCCGGATCGCCGGGCGCACGAAGGCCCAGTCATAGAGCTCGTCGAAATACCACTTGTTGAGGAGGAAACGGTAGGCGCCCGAGAAGGTGCGCGCCATCGCCCCCGGCAAATCCGGACGCAGGATGTAGAACAGCAGCGCGAGCGCAAATCCGCCGAGCATCATGAGGGTGGGCAGAAACCGGATCGCGAAGGGGATATGGTGCGCCTCGTCGAGCACGTCTCCGGCCTCTGTCACCAGCGCGCCCGACCAGAAGGCGAAGCGTTCCTCGCCGATGAAGTCGGGCGCGAAGACCGCCCCGGCAATGAGGGCACCGGCAGCGAGGATGAAGAGCGGCACCATCATGACCGGCGGACTCTCGTGCACATGGCCGAGCACCTTCTCGTCGGCCCGCGGTGTACCGTGGAAGGTCATGAAGATCAGCCGCCAGCTGTAGAAGGCGGTCAGGAAGGCGGCCACGACGGTCATCACGAAGCCGAACTCGGCCGCCGAACCGTGCGCCATGAAGGCGCTCTCGATGACCGCGTCCTTCGAGAAGTAGCCGGCGGTGAGCGGAAATCCGGTGAGCGCCAGCGTGCCCACGATCATCATCAGGTAAGTGAGCGGGATCATCGACTTCAGACCGCCCATCCGGCGCATGTCCTGCTCGTCGGACATGGCGTGGATCACCGATCCCGAGCCGAGGAACAGGAGCGCCTTGAAGAAGGCGTGGGTGAAGAGATGAAAGATCGCCGCACCATAGGCGGAGACGCCGATGGCGACGAACATGTAGCCGAGCTGCGAGCAGGTCGAATAGGCGATGACGCGCTTGATGTCGTTCTGCACGAGGCCGATGGTGGCGGTGACGAAAGCGGTGAGCGCACCGATGACGGTCACCAGCGCGAGCGCGCTCGGCGCGAGCTCGTAGAGCGGCGACATGCGGGCACAGAGGAAGACACCGGCGGTGACCATGGTCGCGGCATGGATCAGCGCCGAGACCGGCGTCGGACCCTCCATGGCGTCGGGCAGCCAGGTATGGAGGAAGATCTGCGCCGACTTTCCCATCGCGCCGATGAAAAGCAGGATGCCGATGGTGGTGAGCGCGTGCACCTCGTGGCCGAGGAAGACGAATTGCGCCTCGGCGTAACGGTCGAGCCCGGCGAAAATGTCGCCCATGGACACCGTGCCCATGAGCACGAACAGCGCGAAGATGCCGAGCGTGAAGCCGAAGTCGCCGACGCGGTTGACGAGGAAGGCCTTGATCGCCGCCGCGTTCGCCGAGGGCCGCTTGTACCAGAAGCCGATGAGCAGATAGGAGGCGAGCCCGACGCCCTCCCAGCCGAAGAAGAGCTGCACCAGATTGTCCGCCGTCACCAGCATCAGCATGGCGAAGGTGAAGAAGGAGAGATAGGCGAAAAAGCGCGGCTTGTCGGGATCGTGGCCCATATAGCCGATCGAGTACCAGTGAACGAGCGCCGACACCCCGGTGACCACGACCAGCATCACCGCGGTCAGGCTGTCGATGCGGAAGGCCCAGTCGAAGCGGAGCTCGCCGGCCTCGATCCAGTCGAGCACCGGCACCTGATAGCTGTTCTGGCCGAAGGTCACATCGGCGAAGACGACGAGCGACAGGATGGCGGAAAGGGTGACGAGGCCGGTGGTCACCCCCATCGCGGCGCGGTCGCCGATACGGCGGCCGAAGAGGCCGGCGATGACGAAGGCGAGGAGCGGCCCGAAAACGATGATGTGAAACTGCGTCATGGTGCCCTCACCCTAGCCGCGCATCTGGTTGATGTCTTCGACCTCGATCGTGCCGCGATTGCGGAAATAGACGACGAGGATGGCGAGCCCGATCGCCGCCTCGGCGGCCGCGACGGTGAGCACGAACATGGCGAAGACCTGCCCCCGAAGGTCGCCGAGATAGGACGAGAAGGCGACGAAATTGATGTTCACCGCGAGCAGCATCAGCTCGACCGACATGAGAATGATGATGACATTCTTGCGATTGAGAAAGATGCCGAAGATCCCGAGCGTGAAAAGAATCGCCGCCACGCCGAGATAATGGCCGAGCCCGATTTCCATCCCTAGCGTCCTTCTTCTTGTTGCCGGTCCCGCGGGCGCACTCAGATGCCCTCGCCCGGCTTCACCTTCCTGATCTCGATCGCTTCCTTCGCCCGCCGGCCGACCTGCTCCGCTATCTTCTGCCGGCGCGCATCAGGGCGATGCCGCAAGGTCAGCACGATGGCGCCGATCATGGCGACGAGCAGGATGAGGCCGGCGGCCTGAAAGGCGTAGATGTAGTCGGTGTAAAGCACGAGGCCGAGCGCCTTCGTGTTCGTCGTCGCCGGTGACAGCGCAATGGACGAGCTGCCGGGGATCGCCCGCCAGTTCATGGCGACGAACAGGATTTCGATCAGAACGACAATTCCGACCGCCGCGCCGACCGGCAAATAGCGTGCAAATCCCTCGCGCAAGGCGACAAAGTTGATATCCAGCATCATGACGACGAACAGGAACAGAACCGCCACGGCGCCGACATAGACGATCACCAGGATCATCGCCAGGAACTCGGCGCCGAGGAGCAGGAAGAGCGCCGCCGAGCTGAAAAAGGCGAGGATCAAAAAGAGCACCGAGTGCACCGGATTGCGCGCCACGATGACCATGAAGCCCGCGGCCACGGTGATGAAGGCAAAGGCGTAGAAGGCGAGTGCGACAAGGCTCATGCCATAGCTCCTGCCAGATGCGACATTTTTCCTCGCCCGGCCTTCTCCGGGCGCAGGAGGAACCGGTTGCCCCTGCCCTGTCCCCACGTCATGCGCTTTTTCTCCCGTGTCACGCTTCTCATCCTGTCCGGTCCGTTGCCTTCAGCGATAGGGCGCGTCATCGGCGAGATTGGCCGCAATCTCGCGTTCCCAGCGCTCGCCATTCTCAAGGAGCTTCTGCTTGTCGTAGAGCAGCTCCTCGCGGGTCTCGGTGGCGAATTCGAAATTCGGGCCTTCGACAATGGCGTCCACCGGACACGCTTCCTCGCAGAAGCCGCAATAGATGCATTTCACCATGTCGATGTCGTAGCGCGTGGTGCGGCGCGAGCCGTCGGCCCGCGGCTCCGCCTCGATGGTGATGGCGAGCGCCGGACACACCGCCTCGCACAGCTTGCAGGCGATACAGCGCTCCTCGCCGTTGGGATAGCGGCGAAGCGCGTGTTCGCCACGGAAACGCGGGGAAAGCCGCCCCTTCTCATAGGGGTAGTTGAGCGTCGTCTTGGGCCGGAACATGTAGCGCAGGGTGAGCGCCATCGCCTCGACGAACTCCCACAGGAGCCATGTCCGCGCCATGCGATCGAGATAGGCCATCATCGGCTCCCTATTGCCCGAGGCCGCCGAAGGCGAGCCCCCAGCCGGAATAGAAGGCCACCGCCGCCAGCGAGATCGGCAGAAACACCTTCCAGCCGAGCCGCATGAGCTGATCGTAGCGGTAGCGCGGCACCGTCGCCTTCACCCAGGCGAAGATGAAGAAGAAGAAGCAGATCTTGAGTATGAGCCAGACCGGCCCCGGAATGAAGGCGAGCGCATCGATGGGCGGATACCAGCCACCGAAGAAAAGGATCGCGGTCATCGCGCACATGAGAAGAATGTTTGCATATTCGCCGAGCCAGAAGAGGGCGAAGGCCATCGACGAATATTCCACCTGATAGCCGGCGACGAGCTCTGCCTCGGCCTCGGGCAGGTCGAAGGGCGGGCGGTTGGTCTCGGCATGCGCCGAGATGAGAAAGATGACAAAAAGCGGGAAATACCACCACAGATGCCAGTTCCAGAAGCCGCCCGCCTGATGGCGCACGATGTCACCGAGATTGAGCGAGCCGACATTGACAAGAAGCGCAACCAGCACGAAGCCGATCGAGACCTCGTAGGAGACCATCTGTGCCGCCGACCTGAGACCGCCGAGGAACGCGTAGCGCGAATTCGAGGCCCAGCCCGACATGATGATGCCATAGACCCCGAGGGACGAGATGGCGAAGATATAGAGGATACCGACATTGATGTCGGCGAGGACCCAGCCTTCGCCCCAGGGGATCACCGCCCAGGCGATGAGCGCCAGCGTGAAGGTGATCATCGGCGCGATCAGGAACACGCCCTTGTTGGCGCCCGCCGGGATCACCGTTTCCTTGATGAAGAGCTTGAGACCGTCGGCAAAGGACTGCAAGAGGCCGAAGGGACCGACCACATTCGGCCCCTTGCGGAGCTGCATCGCCGCCCAGATCTTGCGATCCGCATAGACCGTGAACGCCACCGCGAGGAGCAGCACCCCGGCGATCACCACGACCCAGGTCAGGATCGCCAGCGCATAGGCAATCTGCCCGCCGCCATAAAGGTTGGAAAGCCAGTCAACCATGGGTTCCGGTCGCCTCCTCTCCGTCCCTGAGCGCCGCGCAGCAGGCCGCCATCGTCTCCGAGGCCCGCGCGACCGGATTGGTCAGATGGAAATCGCGGATCGGCGTTGCGATCGGTCCCGACGCGATCGCCCCGTCGGCACCGAATTCGCCCCAGGCCTCCCGCGGCGTGACGTCGAGCGCGCGCAGCTGCGGCAGCTCGGCACAGAGCCGCTCGCGCAGGGCAAAGCGGTCGTCGAACGGAAGGGGCTTGCCGAGCACGCCAGAGAGAGCGCGCAGGATCGTCCAGTCCTCACGCGCATCGCCGGGCGGCGGCACGGCCCGCTCGCCGAGCTGCACACGGCCTTCGGTGTTGATGTAGATGCCCGGCTTTTCCGTATAGGCGGCAGCGGGGAGAACGACATCGGCGTGCCGCACGCCCTCGTCACCATGGCTTCCGATATAGACGGTAAAGCAGTCGGCAAGCGCTGCGGTATCGATCTCGTCCACCCCGAGCAGGAAGGCGGCCTTGAGCCTGCCCGCCTTCGCATCGTCAAGGATGGACCCGACGCCACCCTCACTGACGAGACCGAGATCGAGCGCGCCGACCCGTGCCGCCGCGGTGTGGAGAACGTTGAAGCCGTTCCAGTCCTCGCCGACGAGGCCACATGTCCCGGCGATGTCGTGCGCCGCCTTCAGGATCTGCGCCCCATCGGGTCGCATGAGCGCCCCCTGCCCAAGGATCAGCATCGGCCGCTCCGCCGCCATGAGACGTTTCACGATCGGGTGGCGACCCTTGCGCACGGCCTCGAGAATCGCGGCATCGTCGCCGAGCTGCTCGACCGCATAGCCGAGGTCGCAATCGGGTCCTATATTGGCGACCGCGAGGCCCGCATGACGCACCGCCTTCCGGATGCGGGCGTTGATGATCGGGGCCTCGCGCCGCACGTCGCTGCCGATGATGAGGCAGAGATCGGCGCGCTCGATGCCGGCGATCGTGCTGTTGAAGAGATAGCCGGCGCGGCAGGACGCATCGAGCGCGGCGCCATCCTGACGCCCCTCGATCCGCGGCGCGCCAAGGCTCCTGAGCAGTTCGCGGAAGGCGTACATGCCCTCCATCTCGTTGAGATCGCCAACCAGCCCGGCGATCTCCTCGCCCCTGAGGCCCTTGAGGGCACGGGCGATGGCCTCAAAGGCCTCCTGCCAGCTTGCCTCGCGCAGCTTGCCACGACGCCGCACCCATGGCCGGTCGAGGCGATGCCGTGCAAGTCCGTCATAGGCGAAACGCGTCTTGTCGGAGATCCACTCCTCGTTCACGTCCTCGTGCAGCCGCGGCAGGATGCGCATCACTTGTGGCCCGCGGGCATCGACGCGGATATTCGAGCCCACCGCGTCCATGACATCGACCGATTCCGTCTTTCTCAGCTCCCACGGCCGCGCCTCGAAGGCATAGGGAGCGGAGGTGAGCGCGCCGACCGGGCAGAGATCGATCACATTGCCCTGCAGCTCGTTCCTGAGCGCCTGCTCGAGATAGCTCGTGATCTGCATATTCTCGCCGCGATAGATGGCGCCGAGCTCGGCCACGCCCGCCACCTCCTCGACAAAGCGGATGCAGCGCGTGCAGTGGATGCAGCGCGTCATGTGTGTCTTGATCAGTGGCCCGAGATTCTTCTCGCCGACGGCGCGCTTGTTCTCGCCAAAGCGGTTGCGACCGCGGCCATAGGCCATGGTCTCGTCCTGCAGGTCGCATTCGCCGCCCTGATCGCAGATCGGGCAGTCGAGCGGGTGATTGATGAGCAGGAATTCGAGCACGCCCTCGCGCGCCTTCTTCACCGCCGGCGTGTTGGTGCGGATGACCATGCCGTCGCCCGCCGGCATGGCGCAGGACGCGATCGGCTTCGGGCTCCTTTCCATCTCGACGAGGCACATGCGGCAATTGCCGGCGATCGACAGCCGCTCGTGATAGCAGAAGCGCGGAATCTCGAAGCCGGCCTCTTCGCAGGCCTGCAGCACGGTGGTGCCCGGCGCAACCTCGATCTCGACGTCGTTGATCGTCAGCTTCGGCATCTTCCCGACGCTCCCTATTCCGCCGCCACGGCGCGGGCCCCGGCCGCGCGGGCATCGATGCGGCGCTCGATCTCGTCGCGGAAATGCCGGATCAGACCCTGGATCGGCCAGGCCGCGGCATCGCCGAGTGCACAGATCGTATGTCCCTCGACCTGTTTCGTCACGTCGAGGAGCATGTCGATCTCGTGTTTCCCGGCGCGGCCCGCGGCAAGCCGCTCCATCACCCGCCACATCCAGCCCGTGCCCTCCCGACAGGGCGTGCACTGACCGCAGGACTCATGCTTGTAGAAATAGCTGATGCGCGCGATCGCCCGCACGATGTCGGTCGACTTGTCCATGACGATGACCGCCGCCGTGCCGAGCCCGGACTGCACCTCCTTCAGCGAATCGAAATCCATCAGCACGTCGTCGCAGATGGATTTCGGGATGAGCGGCACCGAGGAGCCTCCCGGGATCACCGCGAGCAGATTGTCCCAGCCGCCGCGCACACCGCCGGCATGACGCTCGATGAGCTCCCTGAGCGGAGTGCTCATCTCCTCCTCGACCGTGCACGGGCGGTTCACATGGCCGGAGATGCAGAAGAGCTTGGTGCCGGTGTTGTTCGGGCGCCCCAACCCTGCGAACCAGTCGGCGCCGCGGCGCAGGATGGTCGGCGTGACCGCGATCGATTCGACATTGTTGACCGTCGTCGGGCAGCCCCAGACCCCGACATTGGCGGGAAAGGGGGGCTTGAGCCGCGGCTGGCCCTTCTTGCCCTCGAGGCTTTCGATGAGCGCGGTTTCCTCGCCACAGATATAGGCGCCGGCGCCGCGGTGCAGATAGACATCGAAATCATAGCCCGAGCCGCAGGCGTTCCTGCCGACAAAACCCTTGTCATAGGCCTGGGATATTGCCGCCTCGAGCCGTTCGGCCTCGCGCACGAATTCACCGCGGATATAGATATAGGCGGCGCGCGCCCGCATGGCATAGCCGGCGAGGAGTGCGCCCTCGATCAGCTTTTGCGGATCGTGGCGGATGATCTCGCGGTCCTTGCAGGTCCCGGGCTCCGATTCGTCGGCATTGATGACGAGATAGCTCGGGCGCCCGTCCGGGCTTTCCTTGGGCATGAAGGACCATTTGAGGCCGGTCGGAAAGCCGGCGCCGCCGCGCCCACGTAGGCCCGACTCCTTCACCTGGTCGATGATCCAGTCCTGGCCCCTGGCCATGATCTCGCGGGTGCCGTCCCAGTCACCGCGCTTCATCGCGGCCTCGACACCCCAATCCTCATAGCCATAGAGATTGGTGAAGATGCGGTCCTGATCCTTGAGCATCCTCTCAGGCCCCTTCCTTCAGCGCGCCGCCCGGCGTCACATTTTCGGGAACACGCTCCCGGAGCGTCGTCGGGCCGCCTTCGGGGGCTGCGAACTGCCGGTCGACCTGTGGCCCCGGCTTCGGCGTCTCGCCGCGCCGGAGCGCCTCGAGGATCGCGGTCATCCGCTCGTAGTCGAGGTCCTCGTAGTAATCGGCATCGATCTGCACCATGGGCGCATTGACGCAGGCGCCGAGACACTCGACCTCGCTCAGGTGAAAGAGGCCGTCCGCGGTCGATTTCCCCTTCTCGAGCCCGAAATCCCTGCACGCGCGCATGACCTCGTCGGCGCCGCGCAGCCAGCACGGCATGGTGCCGCAGACCTGGACATGGTGCCGGCCGATGGGCTTCAGATTGTACATCGTGTAGAAGGTGGCGACTTCGAGCACCTGGATGCGGGTGAGACCGAGATAGTCCGCCACATGCTCGAGCGCCTCGCGGCTCACCCAGCCGCCATTCTGCTCCTGCGCGAGATAAAGCAGCCCCATCACCGCCGAGCGTTGCCGGCCGGCGGGGTATTTGGCGATGATGGCGTCGGCGCGCTTCCGGTTCGCCTCGGTAAAGGCGAAGGGGCCACCGCTTTCGATCACGTCCAGCATGCGTTCCTTGTTCCTCTTCCTAGCGGTCGACCTCGCCGAACACGATATCGATCGAGCCGAGAACGGCCGGCACGTCGGCGAGCATGTGACCGCGCAGCATCGTGTCCATGGCCTGCAGATGGACGAACCCGGGCGCCCGGATCTTGCAGCGATAGGGCTTGTTGGTGCCGTCGGAGACAAGATAGACGCCAAACTCGCCCTTCGGCGCCTCGACCGCGGCATAGACCTCACCCGCGGGCACCTTGAAGCCCTCGGTATAGAGCTTGAAGTGGTGGATGAGCGCCTCCATCGAGCGCTTCATCTCGCCGCGGCGCGGCGGCGCCACCTTGCGATCCTCGGTCAGAACCGGACCTTCGGGCATCTCCTCGATGCACTGGCGCATGATCCGCAGCGACTGCCGCATCTCCTCCATGCGCACCATGAAGCGGTCATAGGCATCGCCATGCTTGCCGACCGGAATGTCGAAGTCCATCCGGTCATAGACGTCATAGGGTTGCGCCTTGCGCAGGTCCCAGGCGAGCCCGGTGGCGCGCAGCATCGGCCCGGAGAGCCCGAGATCGAAGGCCTGCTCCTGCGTCAGCACGCCGATATCGACATTGCGCTGCTTGAAGATGCGGTTCTCGACCAGGAGCGTCGCGATATCGTCGATGACGCGCGGGAACTTCTCGGTCCAGTTCCAGATGTCCTCGATCAGGTCCGGCGACAGATCCTGATGCACGCCGCCGGGGCGGAAGTATTTCGCGTGCATGCGCGAGCCCGAAGCGCGTTCGTAGAACTCGCACAGGGTCTCGCGCTCCTCGAACCCCCACAGGATCGGGGTCAGCGCCCCGACATCCATGGCGTGGGTGGTGAGATTGAGGATATGATTCATGATCCGCGTCAGCTCGGCATAGAGCACGCGGATATATTGCCCGCGCTCGGGCGGGGTGATGCCGAGCGCCTTCTCGATGGCGAGCACGAAGGTGTGCTCCTGGTTCATCGGCGCGGCATAGTCGAGCCGGTCGAAATAGCCGATCGCCTGCAGATAGGTCTTGTGCTCGATCAGCTTCTCGGTACCGCGATGGAGCAGGCCGACATGCGGGTCGGCGCGCTCGACGACCTCGCCGTCGAGCTCGAGTATGAGCCGAAGAACCCCATGCGCCGCCGGGTGCTGCGGGCCGAAATTGAGGTGAAAGTTGCGGATGCGCCTTTCATCACTTCTTGCAACGACGCTGGCCATCACTCGGGCTCCTCCGTCGCACCCGCCTTCTCGTCACCGGGCAGGATGTATTGCGCCCCCTCCCAGGGGCTCAGGAAGTCGAAATTGCGGAATTCCTGCATCAGCGCGACGGGCTCGTAGACGACACGCTTCTGCTCCTCGTCATAGCGCAGCTCGACGAAACCCGAGAGCGGGAAGTCCTTGCGCAGCGGGTGACCCTCGAAGCCATAGTCGGTCAGGATGCGCCTGAGATCGGGATGGTCCGAGACCATGACCCCGAACATGTCCCACAATTCGCGCTCGAACCAGCCGGCGGCGGAGAAAACGCCGCTGACCGACGGGATCGGCGTCTCCTCGTCGACCTCGGCCTTGACCCGGATCCGCTGGTTGAGGTGCATCGAGAGCAGGTGATAGACGACATCGAAGCGCTTCTCGCGCTCGGGCCTGTCAACGCCGCAGATGTCGACGAGGGTGCGAAACCGGCATTCGGGATCGTCACGCAGGAAGGTCAGGACCTTGACGATCTGGTCGGCACGCGCATGGACGGTGAGCTCGCCCCGCGCGACCTCGAAGCCGGTGACCTCATGCGCGAGCCCGGCCTCGATATGCTTGCCCAGTGTTTCCAGCGCGCTCATGGCTTGCGATCCCGTATCCCCTGCTTGCATGGCCTAGCGCCGGAGTGTTCCGGTGCGGCGAATCTTCCGCTGCAACTGCAGGATTCCATAAAGCAGCGCCTCGGCGGTCGGCGGACAGCCCGGCACATAGATGTCGACCGGAACGATGCGATCGCAGCCGCGCACCACCGAGTAGCTGTAATGGTAGTAGCCGCCGCCATTGGCGCAGCTTCCCATCGAGATGACATAGCGTGGCTCGGACATCTGGTCATAGACCCGCCGCATCGCCGGCGCCATCTTGTTGCACAAGGTGCCGGCGACGATGATCACGTCCGATTGCCGTGGCGAGGCCCGCGGCGCGACGCCGAAGCGCTCGAGATCGTAGCGCGGCATGCTGCTGTGCATCATCTCGACCGCGCAGCAGGCGAGCCCGAAGGTCATCCACCATAAGGAGCCGGTGCGGGCCCAGTGGATGAGATCCTCGGCGCGGGTGACGAGAAAACCCTTGTCGGCGAGCTCGGCATTGACGTCGCGGAAGAAGGCGTCGCCTTCGGCCGCCTTGGCCGCCGCCGCAAGACCGCTTTCTACTCCCATTCCAGGGCTCCCTTCTTCCATTCGTACATGAAGCCGATGGTGAGAACGGCGAGAAAGGCCATCATCGACCAGTAGCCATAGATCCCGATCGCGCCGAGCGAGACCGCCCAGGGAAAGAGAAAGGCCACCTCGAGATCGAAGATGATGAAGAGGATCGAAACGAGATAGAAGCGGACGTCGAACTGCGAGCGGGAATCGGAGAAGGCCTCGAAGCCCGACTCGTAGGCCGAGAGCTTTTCCACGTCCGGCCGCTGCTCGGCGATGAACCAGGCGGCACCGACAAAGACGAGCGAAAAGGCGACCGCGACCCCGAGAAAGATGAGGATCGGCAGATAGTCGACGAGCAGGTCTTCCACGGAATGTCTCCGCCAGAGGGTGGACGGACATGTCGGCACTGCGCCCTCGTGAGCGCAGGAGACCCGAGAGACATCCGCTGCGCCTGCCCGAGTCTTGGCAGGCGCTATATCAAACATCAACCCGCAATCAAAGCCTTGACGCCTTTTTTTCACGGCCCCGTGCGAGTCGCCGCGTCGGCCGCCCGATACCGCCCGAAGCGGCACGTCGCGCGCGCCTGTAAAGGGGTGGCCCGGGCGGTGGCAAATGGCCGCCGCAGGCGGCTACAGCGGGGATGGGGAAAGTGGCGGGAGTGACGGGACTTGAACCCGCGGCCTCTGGCGTGACAGGCCAGCGCTCTAACCAACTGAGCTACACCCCCTGAGACGCAGGGTCGCTGTGCGGACCCGTCAGATAAGGGGGGGCATCGCCGCTGTCAATGGCCTTTTTCCCGGCCCCTGCGAGCGGAGATGGTGGGCGGTGAAGGATTCGAACCTCCGGCCCTCTCGGTGTAAACGAGATGCTCTACCAGCTGAGCTAACCGCCCTCGCCCGATGCGCGCCCTATAAACACGAAACGGCCGCCCGCCGCAACCGCGGCGAACGGCCATGTTCCGTTGCACAAGCCTGTCGCGCGATCACCGCCTCAGCGGTTGACCACGTCCTTGAGCTGCTTTCCGGCCTTGAATTTCGGTTGCTTCGAGGCAGCG
This sequence comes from Rhodothalassiaceae bacterium, assembly GCA_046753425.1. Taxonomy (GTDB): domain Bacteria; phylum Pseudomonadota; class Alphaproteobacteria; order Sphingomonadales; family Rhodothalassiaceae; genus J134. The sequence goes on from JBHHTO010000051.1 coordinate 12,001, forward strand.
ATCTGGATCGGCGCCCCGGTGCGCGGATTGCGTCCCGTCGAGGCCGCACGCTGCGCGACCGAGAAGGTGCCAAAGCCGACGAGGCGGACATCGCCCCCCCTGCTCAGGGTGTCGGCAATGGTGGAAAACACGGCATCGACCGCTTTGGTCGCGTCCGCCTTCGAAAGACCGGCCGCCTCGGCGACGCTCGCAATGAGTTCATTCTTGTTCAAGGTTACCCCCTCGTGTGTAGAGAAGTTCCTCCGTGGGTCAGCGAAGGGGAGTGTAGTGCGCGGTTTTTCTCGATGTCAAAAGGAAAACCGCGGTCTCCCGCGGTTTTCCCCAGCTTTTCCCTCTTTCGTGCCAAACTGTGACACCTGCACCGCGAATTCGGCGGGCCGGCTCAGTGGGTCAGCGAGGGGCCGGCAGTCCCCTCGGCCTTCTCGGCGGCACGCTGCGCCTCGTCAGCGCGCGCCTCGTCCTCCTCCGACCACTCGATAGGCACCAGTGGCCGGGTCAGGGCATGGCGCAGCACCTCGTCCACCTCCGAAACCGGAATGATCTCGAGCCCGCGCTTCACATTGTCGGGGATCTCGGCCAGATCCTTCTCGTTCTCCGCCGGGATCAGCACCGTCCCGATACCGCCGCGCAGGGCCGCAAGCAGCTTCTCCTTCAGGCCGCCGATCGGCAGCACGCGACCGCGCAGCGTCACCTCGCCGGTCATCGCGATATCGGCCCGTACCGGAATGCCGGTCAGCACCGAGACGATCGACGTCACCATTGCCACGCCAGCCGAAGGGCCATCCTTGGGCGTTGCACCCTCCGGCACGTGGATGTGAATGTCGCGATTCTCGAAGATCGTCGGCTTGATGCCATAGGACACCGCGCGGCTGTGGACGAAGGACCGCGCCGCCTGGATCGATTCGCGCATGACGTCGCCGAGCTTGCCGGTGGTGACGATGCGGCCCTTGCCGCGCGTCATCACCGCCTCGATCGACAGGATCTCGCCGCCGACCTCGGTCCAGGCAAGACCGTTGGTGAGACCAACCTGGTCCTTCTCCTCCGCCTTGCCATAGCGATAGCGCCGGACGCCGGCATAGGTGCCGAGATTGCGCCGCGTGATTCGCACGCGTGTGCGCTTGCCCT
>JBHHTO010000052.1:0-12934 GCA_046753425.1 Rhodothalassiaceae bacterium
GATTTGCCGCCGTGCCGACATTGTGGCATTACGAAATTGCCACCGCCATCCTGAGTGCGGAGCGTCGTCGACGTGTGACATCGGAGCAGGCCGATCTTGCCTGTGCGGCACTCGGCGCCTTGCCACTCGAAATCGATCCGCATCCGCTCAACGGTGCGGCGCTGCTTGCGCTTGGGCGTCGGGCGCAACTCAGCGCCTGTGATGCGGCCTATCTCGAGCTGTCACAGCGTCTGTGCGTACCGTTGGCGACGCGAGACCGACGCTTGTCCGCAGCCGCCGAAGCCGTTGCAGTGCCGCTCTTTCGCCCCTGACCCTCAGCTCGCCCTGAGGCCCTCGACGGCCTTGAAGACAAGCCGGTGCGACAGGCGCTTCAAAGGCAGGGCGAGCATTTCGCGCCCGCTGCCGACGGGGATTTCGGGGCGGTCGCGTTCGAGCCCGCGGAGGATCACCTCGGCCGCGCGGTCGGGGTCCATGCCGCCGGCGATCGCCGGTGTCGTCTCGCCGACCTCGCTCGCATCGCCCCTGAGCGCATGGCGCGCGATATCGGTGCGGATGAAGCCGGGCACGATCGTCGCCACACGGATCCCGTGCCCGACGATCTCGGCGCGGAGCGCGTCACAATAGCCCATCACCGCATGCTTGGCGGCGCAATAGGCCGAGCGCAGGGGCACGCCGATCTTGCCCGCGACCGAGGAGGTGACGGCGATGAGCCCGTCCCCTCTTGCCACCATGTGCGGCAGCAGCTTCTGGGTCAGCGCCACGGGGGCGAAGAAGTCGACCTCCATGATGCGGCGGTAGACCGCCATCTCGGTCTCGAGCGCCAGCGAGCGCTGCGTGATGCCGGCATTGTTGACGAGCACATCGACGCCGCCATGGGCCGCCTCGGCGCGGCGCACGACATCGTCGAGCACGGACTCCTCGGTGACATCGAAGGGGAGGACGCGGACGTCCTCGCCTGCCCGGCCCGCAGCCACGATCGCGTCGCGCACGCGTTCGAGCTCATGCCCGCGTCGTGCCGAGAGGACGAGCCGCGCACCGCGCCGGGCGAACGCCTTCGCAAGCGCCTCGCCAATGCCCGAAGAGGCACCCGTGATCCACACGCTTCTGCCCGCAAACTGCATCATCCGCCTCCCGTCCGGCGATATCATGAAAAGAGGGCCGGAACGGTACCCGTTCCGGCCCTCATGCAGCAATGCCCGCAATGGGGGGAGATCAGAAGTCCATGTCTCCCATGCCGCCGGGCATGCCGGCACCGGCACCGGCCGCCTTCTTCTCTGGAATCTCGGCGACCATGGCTTCGGTGGTGATGAGCAGCCCGGCAACCGAAGCGGCATCCTGAAGCGCCGTGCGCACGACCTTGGTCGGGTCGATGATGCCGCGCTCGACAAGATCGCCATATTCCTCGGCCTGGGCGTCGAAGCCGAAGTCGGTGCTGTCGGACTCGAGCAGCTTGCCGGCAACCACGGCACCATCAAGGCCGGCATTGAGGGCGATCTGGCGCACCGGCGCCTCGAGCGCGCGACGGACGATTGCGATGCCCTTGTCCTGGTCGTCGTTCGCGCCATGGAGGTCAGCGAGCACCCGGGTGGCATAGAGAAGCGCCACACCGCCGCCGGGCAGGATGCCCTCCTCGACCGCCGCGCGCGTGGCATGGAGCGCGTCGTCGACGCGGTCCTTCTTCTCCTTCACCTCGACCTCGGTCGCGCCACCGACCTTGATCACCGCGACGCCGCCGGCGAGCTTGGCGAGCCGCTCCTGCAGCTTCTCGCGATCATAGTCGGAGTTGGTATCCTCGATCTGCTGCCGGATCTGCGCGACCCGGGCCTCGATGTCCTTCTTGTCGCCGGCACCATCGACGATCGTGGTGTCGTCCTTGGTGATGGTGACGCGGCGGGCGCGGCCGAGCATGTCGATGGTGACATTCTCGAGCTTCATGCCGAGCTCTTCGGAGATGAGCTGGCCACCGGTGAGGATCGCGATGTCCTGCAGCATCGCCTTCCTGCGGTCGCCGAAGCCCGGGGCCTTGACCGCCGCCACCTTGAGGCCGCCGCGCAGCTTGTTGACGACCAGCGTCGCCAGCGCCTCGCCCTCGACGTCCTCGGCGATGATGAGAAGCGGCCGCGAGGCCTGAACCACCGCCTCGAGGATCGGCAGCATCGACTGCAGATTGCTCAGCTTCTTCTCGAACAGGAGAATGAACGGATTCTCGAGCTCGACCGTCATCTTCTCGGCATTGGTGATGAAATAGGGCGACAGATAGCCGCGGTCGAACTGCATGCCCTCGACCACCTCGAGCTCGCTCTCGAGGCCCTTTGCCTCCTCGACGGTGATCACGCCTTCCTTGCCGACCTTGTCCATCGCCTTGGCGATCATCCGGCCGACCTCCGCCTCGCCGTTCGCGGAAATGGTGCCGACCTGCTCGATCTCGCTGGAGGAGGAAATCTCCTTCGAGCGCGTCTTCAGGTCGTCGACGACCTTGCCCACCGCGAGATCGACGCCGCGCTTCAGATCCATCGGGTTCATGCCCGCGGCCACCGCCTTGGCGCCCTCGCGCACGATCGCCTGGGCAAGCACCGTCGCCGTCGTCGTGCCGTCACCGGCCACATCGCTCGTCCTGGACGCGACCTCCTTCACCATCTGCGCGCCCATATTCTCGAACTTGTCCTTGAGCTCGATCTCCTTCGCGACCGTCACACCGTCCTTGGTGATCCTGGGGGCGCCGAAGCTCTTGTCGAGCACCACATTGCGGCCCTTGGGACCGAGCGTCACCTTGACTGCATTGGCCAGCGTGTCGACACCCATGAGCAGCCGCTCACGGGCATCGGCGGAAAACTTCACGTCTTTCGCACTCATGGTCGTAAAACCCCTCTTTCACGACTCGTTCAGGCAGCTTTCTTCTTCTTCGCTGATTCCTCGAGAATGCCGAGGATATCGGACTCCTTCATGATCAGGAGCTCCTCGCCGTCGATCTTGACTTCCGATCCCGACCACTTGCCGAACAGCACACGGTCGCCGGGCTTGACATCGAGCGGCACGAGCTCGCCCTTCTCGTTGCGCGCGCCCGGACCGGTGGCAATCACCTCGCCCTGCTGCGGTTTCTCCTTCGCCGTATCGGGAATGATGATGCCGCCGGCGGTCTTCTCGTCGGCCTCGATGCGCCGCACGAGAACACGGTCATGCAAAGGTCTAAACGACATGCTTTCAGTCTCCTGTGTTGTCGCGACCGAACGGAATGATGGAACAGGAAAGGTGCGCCCCGCCGGCAAGGGCGGGAACGGCACCTGATGCTCGATCTAGAAGCGGTCCCCGCCGCGTCAAGAGGCGGGAGCAAAAAAATTGGCACTCTCGAGGCAAGGGTGCCAAACCGCCCGGGAAGCCTGCGTCAGGGCCTCGCGATGCGGGCGCCGAGCCGGTTCATCAGGGCGACGAAATCGGGAAAGCTGGTGGCGATCGGCCGTGCGTCGTCGATCGTGATCGCGTCGCGCGCACAGATGCCGAGGACGAGAAAGGCCATGGCGATGCGGTGATCGAGCCGCGTGGCAACGCGGGCGCCGCCGGGCACCGGACCGCCGCAGCCTTCGATCACCAGTCCGTCCGTGCGTTCCTCGACGCGCACCCCGGCAGCCGCAAGCCCCGCCGCCATGGTGGCGATGCGGTCGCTTTCCTTGACCCGCAGTTCCGACAGACCCGCAAAGCGGCTCGTCCCTCGGGCACAGGCCGCGGCGACAAAAAGGACCGGATATTCGTCGATCATGCGCGGCGCGAGCGCGGGCGCGAAATCGGTGCCCTGAAGCGCCTGTCCGCAGGCGATCTCAAGATCGGCCACCGGCTCACCCCCGGCCTCGCGCCGGTTGGTGACGGCGATCCTGGCGCCCATCGCCGCAAGCGCATCCAGCAGTCCGGTGCGCAGGGGGTTGACGCCGACATTCTCGATACGCAGCCGGCCCTCCGGTGCGAGCAGCGCGGCGACGATCGGAAAGGCCGCCGAAGAGATGTCACCCGGCACCGCGAGGTCGAGCGGCGCGAGCTCCTGCTCGCCGCTGAGGCGGATCACGCGCTCGCCCTCCTCGCGCGCGACCTCGATCGCCGTCCCCATGACACCGAGCATGCGTTCGCTGTGATCGCGGCTCGGCACCGGTTCCCGTACCGTCGTCGTCCCCGGCGTGTTCAGCGCAGCGAGGAGAATCGCGGATTTCACCTGTGCCGAGGCCACCGGCAGGCGATAGTCGATGGGTAGCGGCATATCGGTTCCGCGCATCAGGAGCGGCAGGCGTCCACCGTCGCGGGCCTCGATGACCGCGCCGATGCGACCGAGGGGCTCGATCACGCGACCCATCGGCCGCCGCCTGAGCGAGGCATCGCCGCTGAGCACGGCGCGCAGCGGCTGGCTCGCCATGAGCCCCATCAGCAGTCGTGTCGTGGTCCCCGAATTGCCACAGTCGAGAATGTCGTCGGGCGAGGCGAGCCCGCCGACCCCGACGCCATGCACCCGCCATTCGGTGCCGTCCCGCTTCGCGATCTCGACCCCCATGGCACGAAGGGCGGCGGCGGTGGCCATGACGTCTTCGGACTCGAGCAGGCCGGCGATGCGGCTTTCACCGCTCGCCATCGCGGCGAGCATCAGCGCCCGGTGCGAGATCGACTTGTCGCCGGGGACGGCGACCCGTCCCGCGAGGCGGGCAACCGACCGGGAATACAGACGGGTCATCTTTCCTCTTGACAATCGGCGGCACGTTGACGATGTGGCGCGGAAGCTTTGACAGCATCGCGCCGCCATGGCAAGCCGGCGCGGTACATGGGGCGGCGGACGGCCCGGCCGTGCGGCGTCGGCCCGATACAGGAACCGGAGGAGCAACATCGTGGCCAAGCCCGAATGGGGGACGAAACGCAACTGTCCCAAATGCGGAACACGCTTTTACGACCTCGGCAAGGAGGATCCGGTCGTGTGCATCGACTGCGGTCATGAATGGGTGCCCGAGCCGATCCTGAAATCGAAGCAGCCGATCCCGCAGGAGCCGGCGCCGAAGAAGAAGGTGGAAGCGGAGTCCAAGGACGAGGAGGAGGAGGCCGTCCTCGACGACGATATCGATCTCGACGAGGAGGATGTCGACGATGTCGACGATCTCGACGACAACACCGATGTGAGCACGGTCGTTGCCGGCACCGTCGACGACGAGGACTGACGGCGGCGCGGACGAAACAGCGCACGCCGCATGGGGTGTCCCCCTTGGACGCGAATGGTCGCCGAGGATGACGAAATCCTCTTGATCGCGGGCGGGCGAGCCGATATGGTCCGCGCCGCCCTCGCCGGGCGTCCCCGGACGCACCGGCACGCGGCGGGCGCGCAAGCAGTTCCTCGGGGCCGTAGCTCAGTTGGGAGAGCGCTACAATGGCATTGTAGAGGTCAGGGGTTCGATTCCCCTCGGCTCCACCAGCCCCCTCAACAGCTTGCGCCAATTCACCCAGCGCCGGGACCCACGCAACGCACACGCAAAACGGATTTTCGGGATACCGGATGTCTGTGGCGCCTCTTTCTTTCACATTCATTTTCTGTTCATTCTGTCCCGGATTATGATGCGACGGCGTCAACGCAGCGCGCCTGTCATTATCGCTCACAAGGAGGAACGTTCATGAGGAGAAATTGGCAAAAGCTCCGGCTGTCATCCGCTCTCGGCACCAGCGCCGCCCTGTTGCTGGTCGCGGCCTTGCCGGACGCGGCGATCGCGAAGCCGCCCAAGGAAGGCGACGTCTATCACTATCCCGGTCCCGGCGGAACATGTCTCGAGGACACCTGGGAGGCCTCCGACGAAGGCCCTGGCTTCGAGCCGGCCGGCGGCTGGGGGCCGTGCCCGGTCGCCAAGCCGCACGACCGCTCGCATGTCGAGAAGAAAACCAGGCGCGCAAGCCCCAATTAGGCGACTTTTGCGGCGAGCGCCGCGAGACCGGCGCTCCCCGCTTCGCTCAGAGCCAGCCCTTCGTCCGCGCGATGCGTGCCGCCTCGATACGGCTCGAGACGCCGCGCTTTTGTGCCGCCGCGGAGAGGTAGGTGCGGCTCGCCTATGACGCCTTCGACTATCGCCGTTTCGGCATGCAGCGCGGGATCGTCAAGGCGGTCTCGGCGACCATCCTTTCGCCCGACGAGGTGCCCAGACCGCTGCGTCCGACCGAGCCCGTCTATCGCGTCACCGTGGCGCTGGATCGCCAGAGCGTCCGCGCCTACGGCACCGAGGTGCCGCTGCAGGCGGGGATGACGCTCGCGGCGGATATCGTGCTCGAGCGCAGCCTCAGGGTCGCCGGCCAGCCGCTCTCCCTGCGCGACATCAAGATCAGGATCCTCTTTCCCGTCTGGCACAATCCGCTTGTGCTCTATGGCCTGTGGCAGGGCTCGCTGGAGGGCCGCCCTGTTCCCGAACGACACCGCGCTCTTGCGGCATCTCGCACGCTATGCCATGCCACCCTTCCCGAACGGGCTGGCGCAGGCGCAAACGATCGACCGCAGCCTCTACAACTGGCATGTCGCCGATCTCATCGACGGCACATACCACCAGGGACAGTGGAACCAGTTGGCCGGCGTTATTGGTGTGGATTCGGGTTTTTTCGAGCTCATCGTCCGGCGGGATACGACACGCCGCGGCGGGATGCCGCCGCAGATGTTCGCGCTCATACGGGGCATGGCCGAGAACAATGATCGTGGCCGCACGCCGCGGGTGACGGTCGAGGAATGCCCGCGCGAGGGCGGCTGTACGCCCGAAGAGGAAAAAGGACACCCCCGCCGGATTGACCGGTCGCATGCCGGCGCAAGGAACAGTGTCGCCTTGGCTGTGCAAGTTGCGATTGTGCGTGCGCCGCGGTTCAGTCACCGGCAGGTCGCCAAAAGAGCCCTTTCCAAGGCTTGTGGCGCAGCCACAGGTCACGGAATGCGAGGTCGCTGTCGGACCCGGGCACTTGTTGATCCCCTGTCTCTTTCACACCCGGTCATCCTGCACGGTCCGGGCGGACGGCGCGAGTGCCAGCTGTCACCCGATCAGGATGACAGATGTCATGGGCCGCGCCGCCTGTTCCCGTTCAGGCTCCATTCATCGCGACGGTGCAAGACTCGCTCCCACAGTTGGCAACCCGCGCCCCTGACGCGGGGGAAAGGAGCCCACAATGGCCGGACGAACGCTGACCGCGGCACTCGCAGCCCTCGCACTGGTCGGAACGGGCCTCGCTCCGGGCAGCACCGCTGTCGCCGGTGGCGGCAGCTACCACGCCGGATATGGCGCCCATTTCGGCCATGGCAGGCATGGCTATGGCCATATCGGCTATCGCCATCATTTCGGCGGACATCATTACCGGCACCGACATCATGGCGGGCATGGCGCGACCAATGCCCTCCTCGGGGTCACCGCCGGGCTCCTGTTTCTCGATGTGGTCTCGCGCGCACACCGCCGCTATGACGATTACGACGCGGCGCCGCGACGGGTCTACCGGGTCGCCGAGCCGCCGCGCTATGCCCCGCCGCCACAGCAGACGGCGTCGGCAAACTGCCTGCAGACGCGCGAATACCAGACCACGATCGTGGTCGGCGGCGAGGAAAAGGAAGGCTATGGCACGGCCTGCCTGCAGCCCGACGGATCCTGGCTCATGGGCCCGCCGAAACTGGTTCCCGAATACGACTGAGAGCACCGGGTCACGCAGCGACAGGGCCGGTCCCCGCCGGGGGGCCGGCCCTTTTGCTGACGGATACATAATGCGACACAACTCTTCTTGGCGCCAGCGGCACATTGCACTATCCTTTCTGGCAGGGTCGGACCCCGGAACGGCTCCCGGGACGAGGATGTGGAGACGGTGCATGCTGGCGGAACCCACGGAACGGTTTCTCAGGGATCTGGCGACAGCAAGCGACCTGCACGCGGCGTCGAGCCTGCTCGCCCAGTTCAGCCGCAGCCTGCCGGCACCGCGCGCCGGCTTCGACTACGATATCGCCAATCCCGGCCTGCCCGGCAATGGCGACAGCGAGCCGCTCGGTGTCGAGCTCGGCTGGCCTTCGGAATTCGTCCGTCGCTGGGTCAAGGGCGGCATGGTGCTCGCCTGCCCGCTCGCCATTCCCTGCCGCAAGCGCTGGCGCCCGTTCACCTGGAGCATGGACGAGGACAATCTCGGCCTCGATGGCGACGAGCTGCCGCGCCCCTTCACCGCCATGGGCCAGCAGGCGCTGAGCCTTTTGCGCCAGGCGGGCGTGCGCTCGGGCATTCTGGTGCCGGTGCATCAGCCGGGCGGCCGCACCGGTTTCGTGTCCTGGGTCAGCGACCGGCCGCATGCCGAGATGCGGCGCTGGGCCGACGATTATGCGAGCGAGCTGTTCGTCGTCGCCCATGCCTTTCTCGAGCGGGTCGACGCCATGCTCAATGCCGATGCGGCGGCACGCGAGGATTGCCCGCTTACCGAACGTGAGCGCGAGTGCCTCACCTGGGTCGCGCGCGGCAAGACCGACAGCGAGATCGGCATCATCATCGATCGCTCGCCGGAGACGGCCCGCTTTCACGTCCGCAATGCCATCGCCAAGCTCGACGCGAGCTCGCGCAGTCATGCGGTGGCCAAGGCGATGCGCCGCGGCTGGCTGGGCGCGATCGAATAGGCGGCGGCGCTATTCCGGATCCGACCTGCGCCGCCGGGCAAGCGGGTGCTTCTCCTCGACCAGCGCCCGCAGACGCTGGTCCAGCACATGGGTATAGATCTGGGTCGTCGCGATATCGGCATGTCCCAGCATCTTCTGCACGGCGCGCAGATCGGCGCCATGGTCGAGCAGATCGGTCGCGAAGGCATGGCGCAGCCTGTGTGCCGACAGCCTGCCGGGCTCGATTCCGGCTTTTGCGGCGAGATCCTTGAGCAATTGCTGCACGCGCACGCGGCCGAGATGGCCGCGCGCGGCGCGCGAGGGAAAGAGCCATGGACTGCGGCCGAGGCGCGGGTCGGCCTCAAGCGCGCCGCGATAGCGAGCGAGCGCGGCCCGCGCCGCCTTGCCGACCGGCACCATGCGTTCGGCGCCGCCCTTGCCGCGCACGAAGAGAAGCGGGCGGTCGTCGCGGATCGCGTCGCGGCGCAGGGCCACCATCTCCGACACCCGGAGGCCGCTGGCATAAAGGATCTCGATCATCGCGTGCAGGCGGAGATGCCCGAGCGTCGGCCGCTCGCGCGCCAGACGCGCCGCGGTCTCGAGAAGCCGTGACACCTCGTCCTCGCTCAACACCTTCGGCAAGGGGCGGGCACGCCGCGGGCTCTCGATGACGGTCATCGGATTGTCGCCGCGCAGCCCCTCGCGATAGAGAAACAGGAAATACTGTCTGAGCGCACTCAGGCGTCGCGCCGTCGTCGCCGCCGAGAGGCCGCGACGGCGGAGGTCCGCCAGATAGCGGCGGACATCCTCGCTGTCGGCCGCAAGGCTGTCGCGCCCCAAGGTGGTGAGAAAATCGTCAAGATCCCGCCCATAGGCGGCCAGTGTGTTGGCCGCGGCGCCGCGCTCGGCGGCGAGCGCCTCGAGAAAGCTCTCGACGAGATAGCGGTCCGCCTGCGGCCCCGCCGCCATGGCCTCTAGAACCCGCCGCCGATGAGCGCCTCGAGCGCGAGACGCCGCGCATCCCGTTCGAGCCCGACCCTGTTGAGGCCGGCGATGGCAGTGACGAGAAAAGCCGGCTCCGCAGCCGCAGCACCGCCATGCCCCAGCCCGACCAGCGACTCGAGAACCACCGCCCCGGTTCGCCGGTCGCCGATCGCGAGCATGAGATCGCGCCAGAGCGCGATTCCCGGGCCGGCGCCGTGGCTTGTCCGGTTCGCCAGAACCTGCTGCCGCAGGGATTCGGCGACGGGATAGGCGAAGGCATCGAGAATCGCGAACAGGAGATCGCCGCGCCGCAGCCGCTCGGCATCGCCGAGGCCACCGCGGCCCTGCCACCACAGATCGAGCAGGGTGTCCGAATAGGGCACCGGATCATTGCCGCCGGCCACCAGCAGCAGCGGCCACAGGCGCGCCAGCGCAGCGCTCGCCTCGCCGTCACCTGCCGCAGCGGCGGTGCGCGCCGCCTCGTACCAGGCTCGCGCCCGCTCCGGCTGTGCCGCGGCGAGCGCGATGCGTCCGGCAAGATCGGCCCGACCCGCCAGCGCCGGGTCTGGCCGGATCGCGGCAAGCGGCACCGACAGCGCCTGGGCGATGGCGAAGCGCAGGCCCTGGCGATCCGCCTCGTCGAGCGCGAGCCCGATTGTCGCCAGCCGCTCGCCGGCGTCCTCTGTGAGCATCGCCTTCTGGAACAGGAGCGCAATCCGGGAAAGACCTTGCGGAAGGGCGGGCGGCTGCGGCTGCACCGCGGCCACGGCTTCGGGCGGGTTGCCGGAAATGACGTCTCCGTCGCCGCTGCTCGCCGTCTCCGGCGCCGCCTCGACGAAGGCCGACAGGGGGACCGCGAGGAGGAGGTCGTCGAAGGGAATGCCGGCCAGCAGGGGCGCGAGTCCAAGGCCATCGATGAGTCCGGCCTCGAGCGCCCGGCGCGCAAGCCGCAGTCGCAGGTCGGGTGCGAGATCCGGCATCTCGACGAGTGCGCCGAGAAGCAGCGGCGGCGCGTCGAGCGCGAGCTTGTCGGAAATCGGCGTACGTGTCAGGCGCGCCAGCGCGAATACGAGGGGATCGAGCGCCGGCGGCAGATCGCTCTCTTCTGCCCCCGGCGCCGGATTGCCGCCCTCGATCTCGACCAGGAGCCGCTCGACCAGCCTGGTGAAGGCGGGCTTGCTCTCGCCGGCATCGGACAGCAGGCTGAGGCGGAAATCGGTCCCGCCGCGATCGCCCTCGAGCGCCGCGCACATGGCGAGAATCCGCAACCAGTCGGCGGCGCCGGAGTTGCCCACCGCCTCACCCGCGATCTCGCAGGCGCCGGCATAATCACCGCGCACGAGAAGCGCATCGGCACGCAGGCGCTGGATCTCCTCGGTCATGGCGGCCGCCGGAACATGTTCGGCCAGGGCGAGAAGGTCGTCGACGGCACCGCCGCGGGCAAGGGCCGCCAGCCGCAGCCCGAGCAGTTCGGGCTGCGGCGCGTCGTCCCCCCCGGCCGGGACGCGTGCGGGCGAAAGCAGCAGCCGTCGCGCCAAAGCCCGCCCGGCAGGAGACGCCGTCGCCAGCGGCAGATGCGGCAGCAGCATCGTCACCACCGGACGCGGCGTGCCGTCCCACATGGTCACCGGCAGGGCAGGGACCTGCGGGTCGCTCCACACACCGATCGCCGACGGGTCGAGAGAAGAAAGCCGGTCGACCGCAATCTCCTCCTCGCCGGGCACCGGCGGGGAGCCTTCCGCATCCGATTGCGCCGTCTGTCCCCGGGACGGCGGCGCGAGCGCCGGCAGCGCGATGCTTCCCTCGGGCAGATAGGGGCCGACGAGGATCGACGTCGGCGGCCGGTCGGCGGCCGGTCCGCCACTGACGGGCAGAACCCCGGGGGGCGGACGCAAAGGCGTCTCGATCCGGGGCGGCGCGGGAGCCTGGGTCGCCGGCTGTTCGGCCGATGATGGCGCCGGACCGCCGGTGCCCTGTGACGGCACCTCCTGTGCAACGAGGGGAGTCGCACCGGCAAGCAGGACGGCGACGCCGAGAGAAAGGCGCATGTGCCTAGCGCCCATCGCCGTCGACGGGCAGCGTTTGCTCGACATGTTCCTGTGGCGCCGGTATGTCCCACATATAGAGAAAAGCCGCACCGGCCACGATGACGAGCGTGGTCAGCATGATGATGACGAGCCACAGCCGCGACATGTCCGCCCCGTTCCTTTCCGGTCCAGAGATTGCCAAGCCCAACCGGCATCCTTATAGGCATGGCGCCGAGTCGCTGTCCAGACGAGCACCGCAGCGACACCGGACCTTTCCGGATGCCGGCAATCTGGTCTAAGACGCAATTATGACAAGAACACGCCGCTTCCGGCTTTTCTCCGCGCGCGACCCGGACTGCGCCATCGTCCTTGTCGGCCTCATGGGCGCCGGCAAGTCGAGCATCGGGCGCCGCCTTGCACGACGCCTCGGCGTCCCCTTCGTCGATGCCGATGCGGAGATCGAGAAGGCCGCCGGACGATCGATCGCCGACATCTTTTCCGAACTCGGGGAGGATGCCTTCCGGGATGGTGAGCGGCGGGTCATCGCGCGCCTGCTCGGCGATGAGCAGCCCAAGGTGGTGGCCACCGGCGGCGGCGCCTTTCTCGATCCCGAGACGCGGGCCCTCATCCGGCGCTGTGCCATCTCGGTGTGGCTCGATGCCGATGTCGAGGTGCTGGCCCGCCGCACCGCGCGGCGCAACACGCGCCCGCTGCTCGAGGGACAGGACCATCGCGAGGTGCTGGCGCGGCTTTATGCCGAGCGGGCGCCAATCTACGCCGAGGCGGATCTCCATGTGCGGAGCGGAACCGGACCGCATGGCGAGGTTGTCGACGCCGTTCTCGAGTCTCTCGAGGGCAAGATCAAGGAAACCCCAGCCGAATGAGCATGTCGCTCCCCAAGGTCGGCGAGACCGTCCGGGTGCCCGTCGCCGGCCGGGACTACGAAATCCGCATCGGCAACGGGCTGATCGGGGCGCTCGGGGCGCATGTCGCCGATCTCCTCGCACGGCCACGGACGGTGATCGTGAGCGACGAGACCGTCGCCGCGCACTATCTCGAGCCTGCCCGTGCCGGCCTCGCGGCGGCGGGCATCGACAGCGAGGCCGTGCTCGTACCGCCCGGCGAGCGATCGAAATCCTTCGCCACCCTCGAATGGCTCTGCGGCCGGCTCCTTGATCTCGGGGTCGAGCGCCAGGACTGCGTGCTGGCGCTTGGCGGCGGCGTGGTCGGCGATCTCGCGGGCTTTGCGGCCGCAATCCTGCGCCGCGGGGTCGGCGTCATCCAGGTGCCGACGACGCTGCTCGCCCAGGTCGACAGCGCGGTC
>JBHHTO010000053.1:0-12697 GCA_046753425.1 Rhodothalassiaceae bacterium
TCTGTCTCGGCCTGTGAAAAATTGTGCAGCGCACAAAAATATCCTTGACAATCGGGCCGGAAAGTCCATATTCGGGGTGATGCTGCGGTGCAGCAAATCCGGGATGTGGAGAGAGACGATGACCACGACGACCAGGAAGACGAAGGCGCAGGCGGACGCGTTTGCCGGTCTGTTCAAGTTTCCGCTTTTTGACCTCGATGCCGTGCTCGAGGCGCAGAAAAAGACGATCGAGGCGCTTGTCGAGGCGCAGCGGGTGGCCCTGGAGGGCTACCGTGCGGCCGGCGAAAAGCAGGCCGAGGCGGTGAAGAAGGCGCTCGAGGACATGAGCGGCGCCACGCGCGAGATCCTCAATGGCAAGACGCCGGAGATCAATGCCCAGAAGCAGGTCGAGTTCGTGCAGAACTTCGCGCGCTCGGGCTACGAGACCATCCGCGAGGTCAGCGAGCTGACGCTGAAGGCCAACCGCGATGCCTTCGCGGTGATCCAGAAGCGTTGGAACGAAAGCGCCGCAACGGTCGCCACCGAAAAGGCGGCCTGACCAGCCGGCCCATCATGCAGTCGGCGGAGTGCGTGCCGCTGCGCGTTGCGTAAGGCGTAGGCGTGCCCGGTTCCCCGTGGGGGGAGCCGGGCATGTTTTTCTTTGTCGCAGTCGCAGACGCAGGCGCGTTGCGATTGCCCTGCAAGCATTTCCCGATCATACTGCCGCAGGTGCCATCATCGACGGGGGCGAGAAGCATGCTGGCCTTGCGGCCGCTCGCATGGGTCGTGGAGCGGCTTGGGTTCCATCTGCCGTCGCGGGAACCGGGCACGACGATGGGTTCGCGACGCGCGCTTCACGAGGCGATCGCACGGCTTTCCGGGCCGGCGGCGCTTGCCCAGATCGCGATTCGCGACCTGTCCCCCCTTGCCCTTCGATTCGGCGAGGAAACGGCGGAGCAGGTGCGACGGTTCGTATTCTCTCGACTGCTGCAGCGTTTGCAAGGCCGCCTGTTCCGCGTCAGCACAGATCAGGTGGCCGGCCTTTTCCCGGGCATGTCACAACAGGATCTCGATGGCGCATTGGCCACGGCGGCGGACCTCATCGAATCCTACCCCTTCCGGGTGCGCGGCATCGAGCGGCCGAAAGGGGATGGCAACAGGGATGTGTCCGCCCGGCGCGGGAACGAATTCAGGGGACCGGAACTGCGTGTGCGGCTGGCAACGGCAAGCCTCGAGATCATGCCTGGCGAGGCCCCGGGCACGGTGCTGAACCGGGCGCGGCGGGTGCTTGCGGAAAACGGGCGGAAGGAACGCGAGGCGCCGGCGTCGTCCTGACACGTCGGGCGCTTGCCGCGGTCCGGCGTCTCCTTTACGGTCGCCGGGGCGGCGGTTCGCCGCCCGCTGCCGCGATCCGCAAGGCCCTGGGGAAAATCAATGCATCCTTCCGCCTCCTTTCTTCTGTCACTTCTTCTTCTTGCTGCACCCGTTGCCGCCGAGGAAGCGAAAGCCCCTGCCGCGGCCGAGCTGACCCCGAAAAGCTGGTCACGCGACCTGAGCGGCACCTTTGGCGGGGTCAGCCTCTCCTACCGTGCGACCGCCGGCGAGATGGTGCTCAAGGACAAGGACGGCAAGCCGAAAGCGGCGATCTTCTCGATCGCCTATGTGCAGAGCGACAGCAAGGACCCGACGCGGCGTCCGGTCACCTTTCTCTACAATGGCGGGCCGGGCTCGGCCTCGCTGTGGCTGCATATGGGCGCCTTCGGGCCAAAGCGCGTCGTCGTGCCCTCCGATGCGCGCGACGATGGGGCGCCGCCCTTCGCCATCGTCGACAATCCGCAGTCGCTGCTCGATGTCACCGACCTCGTCTTCATCGATCCCGTCGGCACCGGCTTCTCCAGGGCTCTCGGCAAGCACGCGGCGAAGGAATTCTACGGGGTCAATGAGGATGCGGCCGTGATCGGCGCGTTCATCCGCCGCTGGCTGAGCGAGAACGGACGCTGGAATTCCCCCAAATTCATCGGCGGCGAGAGCTATGGCACGACGCGCACGGCGGCGCTCGCGAACGCGCTCGAGGGCCGCTACAACGATGTCGCCCTGAACGGCCTCATCCTCATCTCGACAATCCTCGATTTCTCGGTGCAGGCGAACGATCCCGGCAACGAGATGGCGCATGTCATCAATCTGCCGACGATGGCCGCGACCGCCTGGTATCACGACAAGATCCCCGGCAAGCCGAAGCTCGAATCCTTTCTCAAGGAGGCGCGGCAGTTCGCGCGCGGCGACTATATTCTTGCGCTCTTGAAGGGCGACCGGCTCGGCGCCGAGGAGCGGGCCCGCGTGCGCTCGCGGCTCGCCTATTTCACCGGGCTCCGGGAAGACTATCTCGAGCGTGCCAATCTGCGCGTCTCGCCGCAGCGCTTCATGAAGGAGCTGCTGCGCGACCGCGGAGAGACCGTGGGCCGGCTCGACAGCCGCTATACCGGCATCGATTACGACGCCGCCGGTGAGCGGCCCGACAATGATCCCTCCTTCTACGGCATCGACGGTGCCTATACGGCGGCGGTCAACACCTATCTGCGCGACGAGCTCGGCGTCGATCTTGAGCGGCAATACAGCACCATTGGTGGCCTCGGCGGGACCTGGAACTGGAAGCTCGAGGGCCGCTTCGGCGAGGGCTATCTCAATGTCGCGCCCTATATCGGCAAGGCGATGCGCGAGAATGCGGCACTGCGGGTCTTCAATGCCGCCGGCTATTTCGACTTCGCGACCCCGTTCTTCGGCGCCGAATACGCGCTCACACGCAACGGTGTCGTGCCCGGGCGGATCACCTTCGCCTACTATCCCGCGGGGCACATGATGTATGTGCACGCACCGAGCCTCGAGCGGCTTGCCGCGGACATCCGGGACTTCATTCGCAATCGCTGAGAGCAGGCAGGGGGAGGAGAAGGGCATGAACTTCCTGATCTATGGTGCGACCGGCTATACCGGCGTGCTCGTTGCCGAGCGGGCGAAGGCGCGCGGCATGACCCCGACGCTCGCCGGGCGCAATGCGGAGAAGACCCGTGCGCTCGCCGAGCGGTTGGGCTTTCCCTGGCGCGCCTTCGCGCTCGACGACCGGGCGGCGCTCGCGGGCGCGCTCGGCGAGGTCGACGTGGTTCTTCATATCGCCGGGCCCTTCTCGGCGACCGCGAAGCCGATGGCCGACGCCTGCCTCAGCACGGGCACCCACTATCTCGACATCACCGGCGAGATCGCGGTTTTCGAGGCGCTCGCCGCGCGCGATGCCGAGGCGAGCAAGGCGGGTGTCATGCTGTTGCCCGGCTGCGGCTTCGACGTCGTTCCCTCCGACTGCCTGGCCGCCCACATGAAGCGGCGCCTGCCCGATGCGAGAGAACTCGATCTCGCCATCATGGGGCTCGGCAAGACCTCGCGTGGTACCGCCAAGACGGCGATCGAGGGGATCGCGCACGGGCGTCTCGCGCGGCGCGGCGGGCGCATCGTCGATCTCGAGCACCCGCTTGAGAAGACCTTCCGCTTCCCCGACGGCGAGCGGCGGGGAATCGCCGTCTCCTGGGGTGATGTCTCGACCGCCTGGCATTCGACCGGCATCCCCGATATCACCGTCTTTTTCGAGGCCACCGGCCCCTTGCGGCGGCTTGCCTACATGAACCCGCTGATGCGCTGGCTCTTCTCCACCGCCCCCGGACAGGCCTATCTCAAGCGACAGGTCGACAAGCGCCCGCCGGGCCCGAGCGAGGAGGACCGGAAACGCGGCTATGCCGAGCTCCTCGGCGTCGCACGCAACGGCCGGGGCGAGGAAAAGCGCTCGCTGCTGCGCACGCCGGAGGGCTATAGCTTGACCGCGATGACGACGCTCGAGATCGTCCGCCGCATCGGGGAAGGGGCGGCGCGGTCCGGATTCCAGACGCCCTCGCGGCTGTTCGGACCCGACTTCATTCTCGAATTCGAGGGTTGCACCCGCACCGATCTCGATTGAGCCGGTGCGCCAGCGACAGGACGGGGAGGATCATCGTGAAGAGACATATCGCGCTGGCGACCGCATGCGCGCTTCTGCTCGCCGGCTGTGACGGCGCAAAGGCGCCCGATAAGAGTGCCGCGTCCGGCGGCTGGCCCTATCCGGAGGACATCCCGCAGCCGGAATCGGTGGCGCCCGGGCTCGCGGGAGAGACCCCGGTCGACATCGTGCGCTTCCTCATGGTGCGCGGCATCCGCGGCGCTTCACTCGCGCCGGACGGCCGCCGTCTCGCCTATCTCGATACGGTGACCGGCAAGCCGCAATTGTGGATCGTCGATGCCGCCGGCGGCTGGCCGCAGCAGCTCACCTTCGGTGCCGCTGTCACCTTCTACCGCTGGCTTCCAGACGGCTCCGGGCTCCTCTATGCCGCCGATCGCGAGGGCAATGAGCGCGAGGCCTATTGGCTGATCAGCGCCGATGGCAGGCACGAGCGGCAGGTGCTCGATTATGCGGATGCCTTCCGTGCCTTCGGCGACTTCAATGAGGACGGCAGCCGCTTCGTCTACTCCTCGACGAGGCGCAACGGGCGCGATTTCGACGTCTACGTCGCGGACACGGAAAGTGGCGGGACGCGCCTCGTGCACGAGGGGCATTTCGGCTATTTCGCCCGCGACTGGCAACTCGGCGGCAGCCATGTGCTCATCAGCGAGACCCGTGGTGAGGACGGCAACGACCTGCATCTTCTCGATGTCGATACGGGTGATTTCGAGACCCTCTTCGCGCCCGAAGTCTCTGCCTATTACGGCGATTTTGCCTGGACCCCGGACGGCGCCGGTTTCTATCTCGTCACCGATCAGGACCGCGAATTCAAGGCGCTCGCTCACTATGACCTCGCGGGGCGCGAGCTCGCGATCATCGAGGCACCCGAACACGATGTCGACGGTCTCGCGCTCTCGGGTGACGGCCGCTATCTTGTCTGGACGACCAACGAGGGCGGCTATTCCGTGCTGCACGGCCGCGATCTCGATAGCGGCACGGACCTGACGCCGCCCGCGCTCCCGCCGGGGATCTATGGCGTCCGCTTCGCCAGCGGGGCGCCGCGGCTCATGATCTCGGTCAGCGGGCCGCAGGTGGCGGGCGATGCCTATGTCTGGGATGTTGCAAGCGGAGAGTTGACGCGTGCCGCCGCGGCGACGATGGCGGGCATCGATCCCGATCGCCTGGTGGTGCCGGAATCGCTCTTCTTCCCGGCCGAGGACGGCGTGACGCTGCACGGGCTTCTCTATCTGCCGAAGGACACAGCCGAAGGCGCGAAGCCGCCGGTCGTGGTCTCGGTTCATGGCGGGCCGACGGCACAGGCGCGGCCCGGTTTCCGCGCCGTCACGCAATATCTCGTCGGGCGCGGTATCGCCGTTCTCGATATCAATGTCCGCGGCTCAACCGGTTTCGGCAAGACCAATGCCCGGCTCGACAACCAGCGCCTGCGGCCCAATGCGGTACGCGATCTCGTCGACGCGCTGGCCTTCCTTGCGCGTGACGGGCGCGTCGATGCGGACCGCGCGGCGGTGATGGGCGGCTCCTATGGCGGCTATATGGTGAACGCCGTTCTCGGCAGCTATCCTGATGCCTTCGATGCCGGTGTCTCCTTCGTCGGGGTCTCGGACTGGGTGCGCGCGCTCGAGGAGGCCTCGCCGGCGCTCAAGGCGTCGGACCGGCTTGAATATGGCGACATCACCGATCCCGACGACCGCGCCTTCTTCGCCGAGCTGTCGCCAATGGCGCGCGCCGATCGCATTCGCGCGCCGATGCTGGTCGAGCACGGCGCGAATGATCC
The DNA here is from genome assembly GCA_046753425.1 of Rhodothalassiaceae bacterium. GTDB lineage: Bacteria > Pseudomonadota > Alphaproteobacteria > Sphingomonadales > Rhodothalassiaceae > J134. The sequence continues at coordinate 5,790 of JBHHTO010000053.1, forward strand.
GCGCGATCCGGTGACCGAATCCGATCGGCTTGTGAAGGCGGTGCGCGCGAATGGCGTCCCGGTAACCTATCTGCGCTTCCCCGACGAGGGGCACGGCGTGCGCAAGCTCGCCAACCGGGTGACGCTCTATCGCCGCGTCGCCGCCTTCCTCGAGGCGCAACTGGGGGTCGCGACGCAGCCGCGAGACTGACCGCTTCCGGCGTCGTCGCGCGCGCTTCGGGACGCCCCTTGCGGGTCCCCACAGGGCCAACGGTGCACTACATGGCCGTTCGCCCTGCGCCCCGTTGAAGGACGAAGGACGAAGAACGAAGGGCTGGCGGCTGTCGGCTCAGCCGGTCGCAAGCTCGTGCCGCAGGCGTTCAAGCAGGATCTGGCGCGCGCGTTCGACGATCTCGTTCATCGAGGGCGTGCCTGCGAACATGCGCGCTGCCCGCGCCCGCAGCTCCTCGGCCGTTGGCAGGGCGGGCAGATGCACACGCTCCGACAACGCTCCGATTTCTTCGCGGACCGTCTCGAGGCCATGATCGACGCCGGCCTGCCAGCGCTCGCGTAGCGCCGCCAGGTCATGGCCGAGTTCGTCGACCGAGGCGTCGATGCTGGCACGCGTCGCCCTGACGCGTTCGCGAAGCTCGGCGGCCATCGTCGCCACCGGAAAACTTGACGCCAGTTGCGCCGCAGCCTTCTCGATCACCGCGCGCCCCAGCCGCTGCTCATTTCGCACCACGCTTGCCGGCGGGCGCTTGAGATCGCGTACGAGGCCGACCGCGGCCAGTCCCTTGAGGACATAGTAGCTGATGTCGAGCTCGTACCAGCGGAAACCCTGACAGGCGGCGCTCTGATAGTGGTGGTGGTTGTTGTGCCAGCCCTCGCCGAAGGTGAGAAGCGCGAGCCACCAGTTGTTGCGTGACTGATCGCCGGTCAGATAGCGCTTCTTGCCATAGACATGGGCGAGCGAGTTGATCGAGAAGGTGGCGTGCCAGAGCACGACCGTCGACCAGAAGAACCCGACCACGAGCCCCGACCAGCCGGCGGCGAACCAGACCAGTACGCCGAGCACGATGGCCGGCACATAGGGGTGCCGGTCGAGCCACAGCAACTCGGGGTATTTCGCAAGATCGGGCACCGCGGCGAGGTCTGTCTTCTGGTGCCGGTCAGAGAAGATCCAGCCCATGTGCGAGTAGAGGAAGCTGCGCCGGACCGGCGAATGGACATCCGCGTCGGTGTCGGAATAACGGTGATGGTGACGGTGCGTCGCGGCCCACCACAGGACGCCACGCTGCGCCGAGCTCTGGGCGAGGAAGGCGAGCAGGAACTGGAAGACGCGGCCGGTCTTGAAGCTGCGGTGCGAGAAATAGCGGTGATAGCCCGCGGTGACACCGAACATGCGGAGCGCGTAGAGCGCAAGAGCGATCGCAAGGTCGGTGGCATGAACGCCGGTCCAGATCGCGGCGATACAGGCGAGATGGGCGAGCAGGAAGGGCAGGGCGCCCGCAATGCCGAACCGCTCGCCGCGGTCTGCGGGGGCGGTCTGCGCGGTGCTGGTAGAAGGATCTGGCATAAAGAAACGGATATCCTGTCTGTTGTACAGGCGGGCTTCATCGGAAGCCCGCCGGAGGCTGTGCGGTGCTCTCTATAACCGCAAAGGCCTTAAGAGTCTCTATCGCTCTCGCTGCGTGGCGATCTGACGCAGATCCGCGCGGAGTCAGAACTCCGCCTTGAGGGCGATCCGGAGATCGCGTCCCGGCGCTGGCACGCGGTCCTGGAGGAAGCTCGCATGATAACGGATGGTGTCGCCGGCGAGATTGCGCCCCTGGACAAGAAGGGCGATGTCCTGGTCGAGGAACGGATGCAGCGTCAACGTCGCCGACAGGTCAAGAGAGCTGCCCGGTGCGGTCTCGAAGGCCGCGAGACGTGTCTGGTTGCCGGTATATCCTGCCTCGACGCGGAAATCCGCATACAGGCTCTGATACTCGGCGGCAAGGGTCAGGCTTTTCGGTGGGATGCGCGGCAGCGGGCGGCCGCTCGCCCGTTCCTCGGCGTTCACCAGATCGAAGGAAAGCGCGAGAAGAAGCGCCTGGTCGCCTTGCCGCCAGGCCTCGACATCACCCTCGATCTCGATCCCCAGAAAGCGCGTGCCGATGCCGTCGAAGACCACCTCGCGCAGGCCGTCGACGAGGCGGCCGGTGAATCGCTGGGTGATGAAGTCGCGATAGGAATAATAGAAGCCGTTTGCGCTGAGATGGAGCGGCCCCGCCGTCTTCCGGAGCGTCAGCTCGATGCCGCGCAGCGTCTCCTCGCCGAGATTGGCATTGCCGAGCACGAAGGTCTGGGTCGCGAGCTCGGGACCGCCGGAGAAGAGCTCGGCGGCGGTCGGCTGGCGCTCGACGCGAAAACCGGTGACACCGACGAGATAACCATCGGGGTGGCTGTAGGAGAGGCCGGCCGAGAGGCTGACGCCGGTGAAATGGCGCACCTCGTCGCCAAAGGTGAGGGGCATGCCCTCGCGCTCGACGACGATTGCGCCGGCATCGATGCGCTGCCGGTCGAGCCGCAGCGCGGTGTCGATGCACCAGCGGTCGAAGTCGTAGCTTTCGAGCGCCACGAGCCCCCAGCCGAAGGTCTGGCTTGCGGGCGCGAAGACCTCGTCACCTTCCGCGTTGAAATCGCGGCCGCGGAACTGCAGGCCGATGGTGCCGCTGAGATCGCCGAGGGGGCGCTGGATGAGGTCCATGCGCGCTTCCCACTCCTTGTTGGCGAAGCGCGTGCCGACCGCCCCGTCCTCGAGCTCGACCTGACCATAATCGCCATAGCCGAAGCGGAGATTGGCCTGCTCGAAGAAAGCGACGTCGCGATCGACCTCGCCGATGACGTCGACCCGGGTCTGGTTGGCATCGATGCGGACATCGGATTCGACCGGAACGCCGTAATTGTTCTTCCAGCTCGTGACCGAGCTTCCGATGAAGCCGAAGTCGCCGACCCAGGAGACGCCACCGCCGGCGGACCAGTTGCGCTGGTCCGAATTGTCCGCCCGTCCGAACGGCTCCGGCGTGCCGGGGGGCAGCGGTTCGCGCGCACGAAGCGCCGCGCTGCGCAGGAATCCCGGGGCATGAAAATCGCCGGTATCGAGCCAGTAGCCGCCGGCATGGGCCATGAGCCCGCCGGCAACCTCTGCACTGATGCTGCCGCCGCCCTGGATCTGATCGGAATTGGCGCCATAGAGTGCGCGCAGGAAGCCATCGGCGCGGCCGTCGACGGGCAGATCTCGCGGCACACGGTCGTCGATCACATTGACCACGCCGGCCACCGCGTCGGCGCCATAGAGCAGGGTCGCGGGTCCGCGCACCACCTCGATGCGCCTTGCCGAGGAGAGATCGAGCGCGACCGCATGATCGGGGCTCGCGGTCGAGACATCGAAGCTGCCAAGGCCATTGACGAGCACCCGCAGGCGGTCGCCGGAAAGGCCGCGGATGACGGGCCGGCTTGCGGCCTGTCCGAAGGCGGTCTGGGAGACGCCGGGGAGCCCCGCGAGGGTATCGCCGATGGTGGGCGAGAGCGCTTCGTCAAGGCCTTCGCCGGTGAGCACCGAGGCGGCCTCGACGGTCTCGCCAAGGGTGCGGCCGCCGGGACGCGCGGTGACGAGGATTTCCTCCACCGGGTGATGCTCATGGTGATCCTGCTCCGCGATGGCGATGCCGTCGTCCGGCCCGGCAGCGGCACCGCTTTCGGCAGAGAGGGCCTGTTCGGGTGTATCCGCAGGGGCCGCGGCGAGCCCGATGAGCAGGAGGAGCGAAATCACGGTCATGTCCCCGCCGTCTTGTGTTGTGCTGCGGCGGTAATGTTATATCATTACGTCGGCGTCAAGAGAGACGCTTGTCGATGCCGGGTATCGCTCCTAGGCTTGCCGGAACACGATGCGCCACATATGCAGGATCACCGGTGCAGCGGGAACAATCGCATGACCATTCGCATTGCCTCGCGGCCGCGCTGGCTGCGGCGGAGTCGCTGTGCGCCTCGCGCGGGGCGCGGTTGACCGCAATCCGGCGGCGCGTGCTCGAGCTTGTCTGGTCGGGTCACAAGGCCATCAAGGCCTATGACATTCTCGAGGAGCTGGCGCGCGAGTCCGCCTCGGCGAAACCGCCGACCGTCTATCGCGCGCTCGACTTTCTCCTCGAACAGGGCCTCATTCACCGCATCGAATCGCTCAACGCCTTCGTTGGCTGTCCCTCGCCACGCCGCGGTCACGCCACCCAGTTCCTCATCTGTGACGACTGTCACACGGTGATCGAGATGGCTTGCGAAGGACTGGAAGAGGACATTGCCCACGAGGCGGACCAGCGCGGATTCGCCGTGGCAAGGCAGATGGTGGAGGTGCATGGCCGGTGCCAGCGCTGCCTGGCGCAGGCGGTACGGGCGGGCGACTGAGACGCGCGCGGCATCAGGCACCGCCATGTCGTGGCGAGGCGAGGCTGCCAAGGGCGGCATAGTCACCACTGCGCAACCGCTCGATGATCTCGTCGACGGTATTGTGGTCGAGACCGAGCCAGCGCAGTGCCTGGCCACCGAGCTGCAGGCTGGCCTCCACCGTCTCGGGGACCGCGGCTGTCGCCCCGAGCGCCTCGAGCTCACGCGCATGTTGCGGATCCCGGGCGCGGGCGACGATCGGGATATCGGCGTTGAGCCGGCGCGCGGTGGCGACGCTGCGCGAGGCGGAGGCGGGATTGTCGAGCGTGATCACGAGTAGGGCGGCTTTTCCGAGCCCGGCTTTCTTCAGCATCTCCGGCGAGGCGGCGTTGCCGTAAAAGACAGGAATTCCCTGGCGAGCCGACTCGGCGATCCGGTGCGGATCGAGATCGAGAGCGACGAAGCCGATCCGTTGCTCCGACATGAGGCGCGCCAGCGTCTGACCGACGCGGCCGAATCCGGCGAGGATGACATGGCCTTCGCAATTGCGGCCGATTTCGGCGAAATCGGCTTTCCCGATACGGTGCCCCTCGAATTGCCGCTCGAGGCGCTGGCCGAGGGCGGCGAGAAGCGGGGTGAGGGCAATCGACAGGCCGACGGCAACACTCAGGATCTGTGCCGTGCCCGGTGCCAGCAGGCCGAATCCCTGCGCCGCAGCGAAGACGACGAAGGCGAACTCGCCGCCCTGTGCGAGCAGAAGGCCGAGCCGCAGTGCGGAGCCCCAGCCAAGCCCGAACGGACGCGCCATCAGCGTCAAGATCCCGGTCTTGCCGAGGACCAGCAGCAACAGAACGCCGCCGAGCGTGGCAAGATTGTCGAGGAGCAGCCGGGGGTCGATCGACATGCCGACGGTAATGAAGAACAGCCCGAGGAGAAGACCGCGATAGGGCTCGATGTCGAGCTCCACCTGCGGTGCGAACTCGGTCTCGGCAAGCATCAGGCCGGCAAGAAAGGCACCGAGCGCCATCGACAGGCCGGCGAGATTCATCGCCCAGGCGCTGGCAAGGACGACGAGAAGGGTCGCGGCGGCAAAAAGATCGGGGCTGCGCAACCCCGCCACGGCGCGAAACAGCGGCCGGGCGAGAAGACGGCCGATCAGAAAGACGAGAGCGATGGCGAGCACCGCTGCGCCCAGCGCCTCGAGGGCGGCAAGGCTCACCCGCTCCCCGCGGTCGCCGAGGATCCCGACCATCAGCAGGATGGGGGCGACCGCGATATCCTGGAACAGCAGGACCGCGAAGGCGCGGCGTCCGACCCGGCCGGCGAGGGCCTCCTCGTCGATAAGCAGCCGCATGACGATCGCCGTCGAGGAAAGGGCGAGGGCAAGGCCGACGACGGCCGCAGCCGGTGCATCGAGGTCGAACGCCATGGCGAGCAGGGTCCCTGCCGTCGCGGTGATCGCCACTTGCAGGAATCCAAGCCCGAAGATCAGGCGGCGCATCGCCCGGAGGCGTTCGAAGGAGAGCTCGATGCCGATCGTGAACATCAGGAACACGACACCGAATTCCGCCAGTACATGAAGCGGCGGCGAGTCGCTGACCAGATTCAATCCGTGCGGACCAAGCAAGGCGCCGGCGACGAGATAGCCGACGACCGGACTCCAGCGCAGCTTCTGCACCCCGAGCGCCGCCAGCACCGCGGCGACGAGAAAGAGGATGACCTCGAGGATCACGTCACCGGGGGCGAAGAGTCGATCGAGGGAAAAGGGCATGACGAATTGTCCGCGGCCGGAGGAGGCGGGGTCCTTTCAATCTCTTCTGCGAGAGCCTATATCTCCTGACACCATCGGCAAACCGCCTTCTGCCGGTGGCTTTTTTCGTGACACGAGGGCAGCGGTGTAGACGCGGACATGATTCTGGCGACCCTTGAAGCACTGGTCGGCCTCGGGCTGCTCGTCATCGCCGGCGACGCCCTCGTTCGCGGTGCCGCTGCGCTGGCGGAAAACATCGGCATCTCGCCGCTCGTCATCGGGCTCACGGTGGTCGCGTTCGGCACCTCGGCGCCGGAGCTGTTCGTCGCCGTCGAGGCGATGAACACCAATGCACCGACGCTGGCGCTCGGCAATGTCGTCGGCAGCAACATCGCCAACGCGCTCATCGTGGTCGGCATTCCGGCTCTCATTGCCCCGCTCACCTGCGGCGCGCCGCGGCTCAACCGCAATATGGCGATCATGCTCGGCGCGACGGTGGTCTTCATTCTCTTCGCGATGAGCGGACGGCTCGTGCTGTGGCACGGTTTGGTGCTGCTTGCCGGTCTCGCCACCTTTCTCCTTTATTCGGGGCGCCGCGCCTCGCGCAATCCGGCGATCGCCGAGGAGTATCTCGAATTCGAGCAGGAAATCGCGGTGGCCCGCAAGCGACCGCTGCTTGCCGGCGTGCTGATGATCGGTGGCTTCCTCGGGCTTGCGATCGGGGCCAACATGCTGGTCGAGGGCTCGGTCCTGATCG
>JBHHTO010000054.1:0-12690 GCA_046753425.1 Rhodothalassiaceae bacterium
TAGCGCGAGGGTCACCTTATCGCCCTCGCGCGACGGCGCGGCGATTCCCCGGGCTAGTGCCCTGCCGCGGCCGTTACCGAGCAGGGGCCGCAGAAATCCGGCCTCCGGTGCGGCATCTATGAGCAGGACCGGGCGCGGTGCAGCCGCTGACAGGTGGCGCGCGATGGCATCCACCTGCGGACCTTCGGCCTCCACCAGCACATGGGCGTGGCGCGGAACCGCGCGGACGTTGCTCTCCGGATCGACGCTGAAACCGAAAGCGGCAAGCCGCTCCGCGGGCGGCGGTCCGGATGCCGCCGGGGCATAGTGGCTGATGGTGACCAGCGCCAGCGGCGCCCGGTGCCCGATGACCGCCGCGATCAGCCCGTCGCCGCCGGGATCGACGCGGAGCCGGCACTCGTCGAGCAGAAGCGTGCCCCGCTCCGGGCCGAGCCGGTTGTAGGCGGCGAGGAGTCCGAGGCCGAGATGGGCAAGCAGGACGATGCCGATGGCGATCCGCAGGCATCCGGTCATGGCCGCTCTCCCCCGGTCGCGAGCAGGCCCTGCACGAGGCGACCGAGCCCGAGCAGGATCGCGACGGCAAGCAGCAACAGCACCCCTTCGACCGGCGCCGGCAGCGCAGCGGTGAGCCATCTGTGGGCCACCGCGATCGCGAGCAGCCAGAGAATGAAGACCCCGCCATAGGCGCTTTCGTGCCAGCCCCGCTGCAGACCTGAAAACAGGGCCGTGATGGCGAAGATGCCCAGAACACCTCTCTCGAGGGCCGCGGCGCTGCCCCAGGCGGCGGTCAGCAGGCTTGCATCCTCGAGCGTCAGCAGCAGGGCGGCGGGGCCGGCAAGAAGCAGCCCGGCGAGACGCCAGCCGAAGCGAATCCTGTGCGGCCAGCGGCCTGCGAAAGCGCCGATGCCCCAGACTGCGATACCGAGCAGCAGCAGCGGGTCGGCCCGTTGGGGGAGCGCCGCAGCGGTCGCACCATCGGCAAGGGCGACGAGGGCGGCGAGCGCAGCACCGGCGGCCAGCGTGCCCGCTGCCGTGAGAAGGGCATCGAGATGACGGTGGCCGAGCGCGGCAGCGAAGGCGCCGACGGTGAAAACGATGCCGAGATCCATCGGGTGATTCAGGATCGCCGTGACAATCCGCAGTTCGAGCGCCAGGGCGGCGACGGCGAACCAGATGGCGAGAAGGACAAAGAAACGGTCGCGGCCCGTGCGCAGCAGGGCTTCGGCGAGCAGCAACGGTAGCAGAGGTGCGGCGAACGCGACGGCAATCTGGATCCAGCTCGCAAGCCCGCCCCAGACCCGATCGAGAAGGGCGAGGACAATGCCGCCGAGCGTCAGGGCACCGAGAAGTGCCGCAAGCCGCATCGTCCACGGTGCGGCGGGCCGAGCGGCGCCCTTGAGGCCGGTATCCGCCTCGAGATCGCGCAGCACCTCGTCGTGATAGGCGGCGATCGCCTTCTTCTCGGCAGGGCCGAGTTCGAGGAGGCCCATGGCCTCGAGCCGCCGCGCCTCCTCGCGAAAGCCGGCGATGGCGTCAAGGCGCCGCTCGGCATCGCGGGTCGGGCTCATCGGACACTAGTCTCCGAGGTCCTCATAATCGGGCTCGCTCTTGGTCAGGGCTGCCGCGGCGCCCTTTATCAGGTCATCACCGAGCAGCATGCCGGCATTCCAGGTCGCGACATAATCGAGCCCGCCGGCAACCGTGTGTTCGCGGGCGTGGTTGAGCACCTGCTTGGTGCCGGCGACCGCGAGCGGGCTCTTGCCGGCGATCGTGCGCGCGATCTCGACGGCGCGGGCGATGGCATCCTCGCGGCCCGGTGCGACGGCATTGACGAAGCCGTAATGCGCCGCCTCGGCGGCCCGCATCTCGCGGCCGGTATAGGCGAGCTCGCGCAGGATGCCGTGCGGCAGCAGATGCGGCGCCCGTTGCAGGGTCCCGACATCGGCGACCATGCCGATATTGATCTCGTGAATGGCAAAGCGGGCATCGTCCGCGGCAATGCGCAGGTCACAGGCGGTCACCAGATCCATGGCGGCGCCGAGACAGGCGCCATGAATGGCGGCGATGACCGGCTTGCGGCAGCACTCGATCGCCGTGAAGCTCTCCTGAAGCTCGCGGATGCGGCGCCGCAGGGCCTCGCGCGTGCGCGCCGGGTCGGCCTTGGGATCGGGCGCCATGTCACGCAGCATGGCAAGATCGATGCCGGCCGAGAAATGCGGACCGCGCCCGGACAGGACGATGGCCCGTACCCGCCCCTCGCGGTCGAGCTCCGCCATCGCCGCCGGCAACTCGCGCCAGAAGGTGGCGTCCATGGCGTTCGCCTTTCCGGCACGGACCATCTCGAGATGAGCGATGGCGCCGTCGATCGAGACGGCAAGACGCTCATAGGCCATCATCTCCATTCTCCTCAGCTCAGCCGGCGATCGGTGCCGTCATGGCGTCGAGCCAGTCCCGGGCCGCCGCATCGGCGATCTCCGGCATCAGCATCTCGCGGACCCGCGCGTGATAGCGGTCGAGCCAGTCCCGCTCCCGCGCATCGAGAAGCCCGGGCAGGATCAGGCGGCGGTCGATGGGGGCAAGGCTCAGCGTCTCGAAGCGCAGGAAGGGCCGCTCCGCTTCCGCCTCGTCCGCAACGACGAGAACCAGATTCTCGATCCGGATCCCGTAGGCGCCGCTCCGGTAGTAGCCGGGCTCGTCGGAGACGATCATGCCGGGCTGGAGCGGTGTCGCATTGGGTAGCTTGGCGATCCGCTGCGGTCCCTCGTGGACGGCGAGATAGCTGCCGACACCGTGCCCGGTACCGTGATCGTAGTCGAGTCCCGCGTCCCACAGCGGGCGGCGTGCCAAGGCATCGATCTGGGCGCCGGTCGTGCCGCGCGGAAAGCGCAGCGTGGCAAGCGCGATATGTCCCTTGAGAACGCGCGTGAAGCGGTCCCGCTCCTCCGCGCCCACCTCGCCGATCGGCACCGTGCGCGTGATATCGGTCGTGCCGTCGAGATACTGGGCGCCAGAATCGACGAGATAGATCTCGCCCGGCCGGATGGGACGCCGGCTGTTCTCGCTCACCCGGTAATGGACAATGGCACCATTCGGTCCGGCACCCGAGATCGTGTCGAAGCTGAGATCGCGGAAATGCGGGCGGCGGCGGCGGAATTCGACCAGCTTTTCGGCGGCGCTCATCTCGTCGAGCCCGCCGCCCGGCGCCTCCCGGTCGAGCCAGTGGAGAAATTCGGTGAGCGCCGCCCCGTCGCGCACATGCGCGGCGCGCGTGCCGGCGATCTCGACCGGGTTCTTGCACGCCTTGGCGAGTGCGCAGGGGTCGGCATCGCGCACGATCCCGACCCCCGCCTCGGCGAGACAGGAAAAGACGGCCGCATTGGCGCTTGCCGGATCGACGAGCAGCGGGCCGGCCGCGGGGTCAAGCGCCCGCAGCCGGTCGTAGAACGCGTCATAGGGGGCAAGCGTGACCTCGCTTCCGAGATGATCGGCAAGCTCCGGCGTTGCCTTCTCCGGTGCCAGAAACAGCGTCGCCGTCGCGTCCTCATGCAACAGCGCATAGGCGAGCACGACCGGTGTGTGCGGAACGTCGGTGCCACGGATGTTGAACAGCCAGGCGATGGCATCGAGCATGGTGAGGACGAGCCCTTTCGCCCCCTTGTCGCGGACCGTTGCCATGATGCGGCGCCGTTTCGCGGCCGACTCTTCGCCGGCGAAGGCGATGCCATGCGGCACCGCAGGCGCCGGCGGGCGCGGTGGCTGTTCGCTCCAGATGGCATCAACCGGATTGGCCTCGAGCGCCGTCAGTTCGGCACCGCGGCGTGCGAGCCGCGCCTGCCAGTCCTCGACCCAGCCGATACTGTGCAGACGCGGGTCGTAACCGACCCGCGCACCCGCCTCGACATGCGCCTCGACCCAGTCGAGCGGCGGCGTCGTCTCGACCTGGACCCGCTCATAGAGCGCGTCGTCGACCTCCTGCGCCGCCTGCAGGACATAGCGTCCGTCGATGAACAGCGCAGCCCTTTTGGCGAGAATGACGGCGGTCCCGGCGGAACCGGTGAAACCGGTGAGCCAGGCCAGCCTGCGGGCATAGTCGGCAACATATTCGCTGCCGTGCTCATCGGTCAGCGGAACGATGAAGGCGTCGACGCCGGACGCCTCCATCTCCCTGCGCAGGGCTGCGAGACGATCAGCATGAACGGCGGACACGGGCAGGTCTCCTTGCTGGCGGTGCGATCCCCGGCATTGATGGCATCGCCGCCCGGCGAGCGCAAGAAAAGCCGCTTTGCCGACCGCGCGATCTGTGCTTTTTTCGCCGCCCGGCCGCAGCCGCGGAACCACAGCCATAGGGACGGGAGAATGACCAGGACCGCATTGCCCATGCCGCCCGTCGCCGCGCGACGACCGACCCGGCGAACCTGCCACGGCATCACGCTTGTCGATGAATATGCCTGGCTGCGCGATGCCGCCTATCCCGAGGTGCGGGACCCCGGAATCCTCGCCCATCTCGAGGCGGAGAATGCCTATTGCGATGCCATGATGGCGCCGCAGCGGCCCCTCGTGTCGCGCCTTTTCGCCGAGCTCAGAGGCCGGCTGAAGCCGGATGACGCGGGCGTACCCTATCGCGAGGGTGACTTTGTCTATCAGTGGCGCTTCGCCGCCGGGGACGAATACCGGCGCTGGTTCCGCCGGCCCGCCGCCGGCGGCGACTGGACCTGTTTTCTCGATGAGCCGGCGCTCGCCGCCGGCGGTGACTATTTCCGGCTCGGCGGTTTCGCCGTCAGCCGCGACGGTCGCTTCTGCGCCTATGCGGTCGACCGCGACGGAGCGGAGCGTTTCACCATCGAGATTCGCGATCTCGAAAGCGGCACCCGGTTGCCGGAGCGCATTCCCGACACCATCGGCGCACCGCTGTGGGCGGGCGATGGCGACACGCTTTTGTACCGAACGGTAAACGATCAGTGGCGCCCCTATGCGGTTCGCGCCCACCGTCTGGGGACAGCGATCGCACGCGATCGGACACTTTACGAGGAAAGCGACAGCGGTTTTTTCGTCGATCTCGGCGAGACCCAGTCGCGGCAGTTCATCGTCATCGCCTGCGCCGATCACGAGACCAGCGAGATTCGGCTTCTGCCCGCGTCCGACCCGCGGGCCGAGGCGTGTCTCGTGGCGCCACGGCAACGCGGCCACGAATACGAGATCGACCATGCGGCCGGGCGATTCTTCATCCGCAGCAACCGCGACGACCCCGATTTCGCGGTCTTCACGGCGCCCGAGGAAGATGCCTCGATGGCCCAATGGCGAAGCTGGATCGCCGGCGCACCCGGCCTTTATGTCCGTGGCATCATCGCCTTTCGCGATTTCCTTGCTGTTGCCGAACGCCAGGACGGCCTCGATCGGGTGCGCATCCGCCATCATGACGGAAACGAGCATCTCGTCGAATTCGCCGAATCGATCTATACTGTAGCATTTGGTACAAATCGGGAATATGCGACCGACTCGGTCCGCCTTGCCTATGAGTCGATGGTCACGCCGCCGAGCGTCTATGACTATGACGTCCGACGACGGCGGCTTGTGCGCCGCAAGCTGCAGGTCATCCCGAGCGGCCATGATCCGGCGCTTTACGAGAGCGAGCGGCTGGACGTGCCGGGGCGCGACGGCACCCGCATCCCGGTTTCTATCGTCTGGCGCCGCGAGGGTGGCGGCAAGGGGCCGCGGCCGCTCCATCTCTATGGCTATGGCGCCTATGGTCTCGGCATCGCGCCCGGCTTCTCGACCAACCGTCTGTCGCTTCTCGATCGCGGCTTTGCCTCGGCCATCGCCCATGTGCGCGGCGGCGACGAGCTGGGACGGACTTGGTACGAGGCCGGCAAGGGGCCGCGGCGATGGAACAGCTTTCACGATTTCATCGACGTCGCGCAGCATCTCGTGACGAGCGGCCGCACCCGCGCCGGCGATATCGTGATCGCCGGCGGCTCCGCCGGCGGCACGCTCATGGGGGTGGCGGCGAACGAGCGTCCCGAACTGTGGCGGGCGGTGATCGCCCATGTCCCCTTCGTCGACGTGCTCAACACGATGCTCGATCCAAGCCTGCCGCTGACGCCCATCGAATGGCCGGAATGGGGCAATCCGATCGCCGACCCCGATGCCTTCCGCCTCATCCTCGGCTACAGCCCCTATGAGAATGTGCGGTCCCAGCCCTATCCCGCGATGTTTGTCACCGCCGGTCTGCATGACCCGCGGGTCACCTATTGGGAGCCGGCGAAATGGGTGGCGCGGCTGCGGGCAACGAAAACCGACTGCAATCCGATCCTCCTCCGCATCAACATGGAGGCGGGGCACGGCGGCAAGTCGGGCCGCTTTCGGGCGCTGATGGAAACGGCGGAGGAATATGCCTTCATTCTGTCGCTTTTTGCAGACCGTCTGCCGGCGCGGCCATGAGCGCGCCGCGGCTTGCGTCCGTCGCGGTGACATGTTTAGGTGGCGCGGCAGGATGACGGACACTGGAAGGAAGCGGACACATCGACCGAATGGGACGGACATGAAGAGGAAACGGATTTTCGTCTCCCTCGCCGCCGCTCTGGTTGCAATCCTCTCCGGCGTGCCGGCGGCATGGGCGCAGTATTCGACGCCCTATGAGCTGATCAAGGCGGTCAAGGATCGCGACTATGCGGGGATCCGGTCGCTGATGCTCAAATGTCGCTGCCCCAATGCGCGGACGACGGAGGGGATCCCGATTCTCGTCATTGCGGCCCGCAATGGCGATACCGCGACGGCCCGCTTTCTCATCGAATCCGGTGCCAATGTGACGGCGCGGGCGGAGGATACCGGCACCAATGCGCTGATGGAATTCGCGCAGCGCGGCAATCTCGACGGCGTACGGCTGCTGATGGAGAACGGCGCCGATCCCGACGCCGGCGACAATACCGGCCAGACCGCGCTCATCTATGCCGTTCGCGCGCGCAAGGCCCGCGTCATCCGTGTCCTGCTCGAGGCCGGGGCCAATCCAGACATGGCCGACTATCAGGGACGCACGCCGCTCGATGTCGCCCGTCAGATGCGCTATCGCGACATCGAGAAACTGTTCGCCGACGCTTCCTAGAGACCGGCACGAGGCTGCAAACCGGAATCGATCGGGAGGGGCCGATGGGCGCAGATGCGGAGCGACGCCGGGATGCGCCGGAGGCCGCTCCCGGCGGCGGGGTCGCGGACGATTCCCTGCGTGCGGCGATGATGGCCGGGCGGGTTCGCCTCGAGACCCTCGTCAGCCTGCGCTGGATCGCCATCGCCGGTCAGCTTGCGGCCCTGCTCGTCGTCCGTCACGGGCTCGGCTTTTCCTTCTCCCTGTCCTGGGCCCTGGCGGCAGTCGGCCTGTCGGCGGCGGTCAACAGCTATCTCATGTGGCGTCATCCCGGCGGCCGACAGCTCGCCGACCGGGAGGCGGTTCTCGAGCTCGCTTTCGATCTCCTACAGCTGTCCTTCCTCCTCTATCTCACCGGCGGGCTCGCCAACCCCTTCGCCCTGCTCATCCTGGCCCCGGTCACCATTTCGGCGAGCGTCCTGTCGTGGCGCAGCACGCTCGCCCTGCTCTTGCTCGGACTCCTCCTGATCACGCTTCTCGCCCTGTGGCACCGGCCGCTGCCCTGGCAGGGGACGGCGCTTGCCATTCCGCGTCTCTATCTGTTCGCGGTGTGGGCGGGACTCGCCCTCGCCATGACCTTTCTCGCGCTCTATGTGGCACGTGTCTCGGCCGAAGCCCGGCAGCGTGCAGAGGCGCTGACCGCCACCGAGGCGGCGCTCGACCGGGCGCAGAAGCTGTCCGATCTCGGCGCGCTTGCGGCGGCGGCGGCGCACGAGCTGGGCACGCCGCTCGGCACCATCACGCTCGCCGTCCGCGAGCTTCTCGAGGACCTGGCGGCAGACGATCCGCGCGGCGAGGATCTGCGCCTGATCAGCGACCAGGCCGAGCGCTGCCGCAAGATCCTGCAACAGCTTTCGACGCGCTCCGAGCAGCCCTCGGGCCATCCCTTCGATGTGCAGCCGCTGTCCGCGCTCGCCCGCGAGGCGGCGCGCCCGTTCGAGCGCCTCACCGACGTCGCGATCGAGGTGCGCGACTGCGCCGCCGATCCCGCTGCCGGGCCGCAGCCCCAGACACGCCGACGCCCGGAGATCCTTCATGCGCTGACAAGTTTCATCGAGAATGCGGTCGGTTTCGCCCGCGGCCGCGTCGAGATTGATATCTGCTGGGACGAGTCCGAGGCGCGCTGCGTGATCCGCGACGACGGGCCGGGCTTCGATGCGGCGGTGCTGCGGCATCTCGGGGCGCCTTATCTCGGCACCGATCAACGCAGGTTCCACAGCTCGGCGCGGGAAAGCGCCGCCGGGCTCGGGCTCGGGGTGTTCATCGCCAAGACGCTGCTCGAGCGAACCGGGGCAGGGGTCGAATTTGGCAATGCCGCCGAAGGTGGCGCGGTCGTCTCGATCCGCTGGCCGCGGTCCGCCCTTGAGGACGGCGGCAAAAACACCCAAGATGCGGACTGAGAAGGTGGCCATGAGCGAACACGGAACGATGACTCATTCCGCGCCGGACCGGACGCTCCTCATCGTCGACGACGACCCGCCCTTCCGCGACCGCCTGGGACGGGCGATGGAACGCCGCGGCTTTTCCGTCGTGCTCGCCGGTGGCAGCGCCGAGGCCCTTGAACTGGCGCGCGAACGGCCGCCCGCCCATGCCATTCTCGATCTCAGGCTGGAGGATGGCAACGGTCTCGATCTCGTGCCGCCGCTCCGCGACCTGCGACCCGACATGCGCATCGTCATCCTCACCGGCTACGGCAATATCGCGAGCGCGGTGGCGGCGGTGAAGACCGGTGCCGTCGACTATCTGGCCAAGCCGGCGGATGCCGACATGATCGCCAGAGCACTGCTCGCGGAAGGAGACGACCCGCCCGAGCCGCCGGAAAACCCGATGTCGGCGGACCGGGTGCGCTGGGAGCATATCCAGCGCGTCTACGAGCTGTGCGGGCGCAATGTGTCGGAGACGGCACGCCGGCTCAACATGCATCGCCGGACCCTCCAGCGCATTCTCGCCAAGCGCGCCCCACGCTAGGCCCTGACGACAGATCAGGAGTGTCCGAAGAGCGCGCCCTCGAACAGGCGGATTCCGAGACGTCGCCCACGCGCCAGCAGATCCTCGTCATCGCAGCCCTCGAGGACGAGACGCGCCGCGTCCATGTTCCGGATGCGACCGCAAAGAACCGGGTAGCTGTCCACATCGGAGCCGTCCCAGGCCGTCAGGCGCCGTCCGTCGAGGATCAGGAAATCGGCCGGCAGGAGCTGCGGATCGTGCAGCACCAGCGCCAGCGGATCGAAGCCCGTAAGCGCGCTGCGCAAACCAAGCCCGGCGATCCTTTCGCGCGCCCGCAAATAGCGCAGCGGACGGAGGAGGGCTTCCGCCGCTGGAACGGCGAGCACGAGCGATCGCCGCCGCGCCCGGTCGAGGCCGTTGACGAACTGCGTGAATTCCGCGCTCGCGATCGCCCCGATGCTCGTGCGCAGGAGCACGGCGAGAAGAGATCCGGCCTCGACCGGCGGTGCAAGGGCCAGCAGGTGCCGGGCGAAATGCTCGCCGAGGCGGGCGGCGAACCACGGCTCGGCGCCGAGATCGTATCCCGGCACGACCGCCCTCGCCAGGGCGTCGCGGTCGATGCCGATGTCCCGCATGACCGTCTGGCGGGTACCCTCACCGGAGACCAGGCAGACCGGGCGGCGTATCAGGAAGCGACCGAGGTCGGCGCCGGCAAGGGTGCGCTCGAGGCGTGCCAGGGCCTCGGCATCGAGGGCGCGGCAAGGCGGCTCCTCCCGCGCTTCCCTGACCAGGCTCACATAGCCGCGGGGCGGCCCCTGGCGGGGCGGCGAGGGGCGGGAGGCGGCTGCCGGCGGTGTTTCCTGTACGGGCACGCCTGTCTCCGGCTCGCGGCCGCCCGCGGCGAGATCCCTGGCCAGGCGAAGGAGCGCGTCATAGTCGGTCTCGAGATCGAACCAGTGACACAGGAACGCATCCTCCTCGCCGGCGTCGATCGCCGCCTTGAGACGGGGATCGTCGCGCAACATGTACATGACCTCGAGCACAGGCGACTCGAGGGCCGCGCGGGGCGCCTTGACGATGCACAGGAAATCGCCGTTCGCGAGGCGAAAGAACTGCCCCTGGCCGGACTCGAGGAGGGCGCGAAAGGGTCGTTCTGCGGTTCGCAGATGATGCTCCTGGCGAAACGCGCGGCTCAGGGCCGACAGCCGGAGATGGAGCGCCCGCCTCCCGCGGCGATGGCGTTGCAGATGTTGCACATATTCGAGGAGCTGCTCCTCGGGCGGAAGGGGGGCGGAAGTCTTGTGGGCACGCCGCTTCATGTCTCTCGAACACGCCAATGGGGACACCTCTCCCCTGTTGCCACGGCCGGTCTTGCCAAGACGTAAATTTGTCTCGAATTGCGCGCGCTTGCGCGCCGCACTCAAAGGCGCGGGTCGGCGCGAAGATCGAGCCGCAAGGCGGCGGTCCGCGCAAAGCGGACGAGAAGCGCCCGGCGCCGTGCCGGAGCGAGCGGCCGCTCCGCCGCCTCGCGCAGGATGGCGCCGCCGAAGCCATCGGCGACAATCAGCCCCCACAGCTCCGGACGCGCGGTCGCCGCCTCGAGTTCCCGGCGCGGAAAGCCGGCGCCGACCGCGAAATAGAAGAGGTCGCAATAGCCGAGATAATCCGGCCATTTCCGGTCGGCGCGGTAATCGGCGAGCGAGCATTTGATCTCGACGATCACGACGCGCCCCTTCGCATCGATCCCGGCGAGATCCGCCCGCCGCCCGTTGCCTAGCCGGAATTCGCCGAGGCAGGCAAAGCCATGATCCGCGAGCAGACGGCCGCTACCCCGCAGCAGGGCCCGTGCATCCGGTATCGCCGAGCTGGCCAGCATGTGATCGCGCTTCCTCCCGACGCCGCACCAGTTGTGACGGTGCCTCCCGCTGTCAGGAACTAAACGCGAACATCGTCGAAGGTCAAGCCACCGGGGCGGAAAATTTCCGGCCGGCAGCCCGGAGTCTCAGCGCCCGCCACCGGCGGCGGTTTTCGTGTTCACGGCGGCGATCCGGGTAAGTCGCTGGTCGCGGTAGAACACATGATCGCCGTAGCGCACGGTCGCTGCCATCGCGCGTCGCCAGGCCGGCGAGACATAGACCGCATGATAGTGCGTCGCCGCTCCGGTGACGTCCTGCCACAGGCCTTCGCGTGCGACCAGCGCCACCATCTTCGCCACCGCCCATGCGTGCCTGTTGTGCGGCTCGTCCGACCGGCCGTCGCAGGCAAAGGAAAACTGGCACCGGTGGCGGCGCTGCTCGCCCTCGAAGACGACGGCACAGATGTGATCGGGCCAGAGCGAGGTGCGGACCCGGTTGAGAACCACCTGGGCCACGGCAAGCTGGCCTTCCAGGGGTTCGGAACGGGCCTCGAAATAGACCGCCTGCGCAAGGCAGCGCGTTTCGCGATCGAGCGCACCCCGCGCCCGTTCGGAGACGCGCCACAGTGCCTCCTCAAGACTGCGCGGCGGCTCGCTCTGCGCCGGCCTCTGCGGCTGCGACACCGCGTGTGCCGCCGTTACCGCCGCGGCCGGCCGCGCACCCGCCGGCGTCGTCCGCTCGGGCAGGACCGCAGGAGCCAGGAGGGCTGCAAGAAGGGCAAGCAGGTACATACGGCTCATGGCATCGCTCCCTCGATCGGCCGAAGGACCATCGGTTCTCTTCCGTTCTGCGTGCCTGATCTGTCGAAACCGGCAACCGGCAGCGGGCTGACCTCGACAGCCTTCTGTTCCGCCCGTCGTTCCCGAGCGCACAAACCCCCGCAGCCGACCGCCGCAGCGCGCGCAACCGGATTCCGGCGCGGGCTTTCACTTGCGGAAGCGGCTTTTGATGCAATTTTTGGGCAAAACTGTGGCAGCTGTCCAACCGCCGCGCCCGGGTAATCCGGCTTGCCCGGCGCCGGCTCATGCACTAGACCAGTCGCTGACCGGCCCGATCCCTTTCCCGCTGGTGGAGCGGGGTCGGGCGCACGCCCGCATTCGCGGTGGGAACCGCGATGCCAGACCGGCTGCCAATGCACAGGGAGAAAACCGGCCGTGACTCCGCAGGAAATGGCACGAGTCCAGCGCTATCTGCGCCAGACCTTCGACAACAACCGGATCACGCTCCGGCGGCGTGACAGGATGTCGGACTCGGTCGAGGTCCTCGTCGGCGACGAATTCATCGGCGTCATCTACCGCGACGAGGAAGAGGGCGAGGTCTCCTACGCCTTCAACATGGCCATTCTCGAAATGGACCTTCCCGAGCTCGACTAGGCGTCCCAAGGTGCGCCTTCCCGACGGTGTCCTGATCCGGCACAGCGACCGTGCGCGGCGCCTGTCCCTGCGTCTCGATCATGCCGCGCGCTGCATCCGGCTGACCGCGCCCGCCGCCGCGCGGCCGGCGGAGATCGCGGCCTTTCTCGACCGCCACCGGGACTGGGTTGCCGCCCAGCGCGCCGCCCTGCCGCCGGCGGTGCGGCTCTTGCCCGGGCACCGCCTGCCGCTGCGCGGGACCGCGCATCGCATCCGGCACGACGCCCGATGGCCGCGCCGGCCGCAGGCCATCGATGGCGAGATCCGTGTCGGCGGC
>JBHHTO010000055.1:0-12637 GCA_046753425.1 Rhodothalassiaceae bacterium
CATCCACGAGCTGCTGTGGTTCCTGAGCGGCGACACCAATATCGCCTATCTCAGGCGTCACGGCGTCAGCATCTGGGACGAATGGGCCGATGAGAAGGGCGATCTCGGGCCCGTCTACGGCAAGCAGTGGCGGCGCTGGGAGACCGCCGACGGGCGCGTCATCGACCAGATGGCGAGTGTGGTCGAGGCCATTCGCCGCACTCCCGATTCGCGGCGTCTCGTGGTCTCCGCCTGGAATGTCGGCGAGATCGAGCAGATGGCGCTGCCGCCCTGTCACTGCCTGTTCCAGTTCTATGTCGCCGCGGGTCGGCTCTCCTGCCAGCTCTATCAGCGCTCGGCCGACGTCTTTCTCGGCGTGCCGTTCAATATCGCGAGCTATGCGCTGCTGACCATGATGGTGGCGCAGGTGACGGACCTCGCGCCCGGGGACTTCGTTCACTCCTTCGGTGACGTGCACCTCTATCTCAACCATCTCGAACAGGCGGACGAGCAGCTCCGACGGACGCCGCTGGCGCTGCCCGAGATGCGCCTCAATCCCGATGTGCGCTCGCTCTTCGACTTCCGCTACGAGGATTTCGAGCTCGTCGGCTACAAGGCGCACCCGCACATCAAGGCGCCGGTGGCGGTGTGAGGCCTCTCCGATCGAGGTCTGCCAGAAAATCGAGGACGAGCGCATTGCCGCGCGGCTCGAAGAGGTCCCAGCCATGGGTGGCACCCGGGAGCACGATGCGGTGGATATTGCCACCCCCGGCGGCGGCGAGGCGTGCCGATTGTGTGACCGGCACGGTGGTATCGGCGTCGCCGTGGAAAATGAGCACCGGTTCGCTGACCGCGGCGATACGGCCGATCGAGTCAAAGCGGTCGGAGAGCAGCAGGTCGACGAACCAGTGCGGATACTGGTCGTAGCCCATCTCGGCGATCGAGGCGAAGGGGGCCGCGAGGATGACAGCGGCGAGGTCCCGTTCGGCCGCCAGCGGCACGGCGACGCCGGTACCGAGCGAATAGCCATAGGCGACCACGGTCGCGGGCGCGATGCCCTTCGCCGCCAGCCAGTCGAGCGCGGCTTCCGCGTCCCTGAGCAGGCCCTCGTCGCCGGGGGCGCCCGGATTGCCGCCATAGCCCCGGTAATCGAGCATCAGCACGCCGTAGCCGGCCCCGACAAGCGCCTGCACGCCGCGCGGATAATGGCCGATGCTGCGGTAATTGCCATGGAGATAAAGCACCGTGCGCTTCCCCGGCTGCGGCGGGATCCACCAGCTGTTGAGCTGAAGGCCGTCAGCCGTCGGGATACGGACCACCTCGACCGGAAAAGGCACGTCCGCAGGGTCGGGAATCTGGTCCGAGGCACGGAAGATCCGCGCCTTGTAATAATAATGCAGTCCGACGCCCGAGGCACCTGTAAGCAGGAGGAGGGCGACGAGGGCAATGGCGATGCGCCGGATCATGGGGCACGAACCTCCGGTCTGTCGTGACATCCGAGGAGCGGTCGGATGCCGCGGCGCTCCTCGCTGTCAAGATGTTCCATAAGGATTTCTTAAAGCTCTGCCGCGTATCAAGAACAAAAGAGAAGCAACCGCCTCGCAAGCATAGAGAAGAAATCGCCGTGATCAACGACTCGCGTGAACAGGCCGCCGAATTCGCCGCCACGGCGATGAGGTGCATGCAGGAACATGGTGTCGCGCCGACACCGGCAAATTTCCATGTCTGGTACAGCTATGCGACGGGCCGCGATGCCGCGCTCAACCGCGCCATCGACATCCTCGTCAGCAATGACTGCGAATTTACCGAGGCGCGAAATGCCGAGATCTACGAGCAGTTCTTCGGCCTCGATGCGCGTGGCGCGGCGCTCGAGGAGGCCGGCGGCAAGCTCGAGGAGCTGGTCAGCACAGTGGTGACGCAGATTGGTGATGCCCGTGAGGACGTGTCCGGCTTCGGCGACCGTGTCGAAGGGCTGTCGCGGCCGGCACAGGGAAACCTGTCGGCCGAGGACCTGCGCAAGGTGGCGCGACAGCTTGCAAGGGAAGCGAAGGCCGTGGTGCGGCGTACGGCCTCGCTCGAGCGGCGGCTGGACGAGGCGCGCAGCGAGGCGACCGATCTTCGCGAATCGCTGACCACGATCCGCAAGGAGGCGACCACCGACCAGCTCACCGGCCTCGTCAACCGGCGCGAATTCGAGCGCCGCCTGCAGCTCGAGGTGCAGGCCGCGGCGGAGACCGGTCGGCCCCTGTCGCTCGTTTTCCTCGACGTCGATCATTTCAAGGAATTCAACGACCGCCACGGCCACCGGATCGGCGACGAGGTGCTCAAGCTCGTCGCCGGTAAGCTGCGCAACCGGGTGCGCGAGAAGGACCTGCCGGCGCGCTATGGCGGCGAGGAATTCGTCGCCCTCCTGCCCGACACGCCGCTCGAGGATGCCGCGACCGTCGCCGAGCGCATCCGGTCCGCGCTCGCCTCGAGCATCGTCCGGCATCGCTCGACGGGCGAAACCTACGGGACGGTCACCGCCTCCTTCGGCATCGCCACCTATTGCCCGGGAGAGGCGCTCGAGCATTTCGTGCACCGCGCCGACGAGGCGCTCTACCGCGCCAAGCGCGACGGCCGCAACCGCACCGAGGTGGCCGATCTCGACGTCGCCGTCGAGTCGGTGGAGGTCGATGAGGCTTTTGCGGAGGGCATCGACCAACCGGATGTCACGGACGCCGGGCACGTGGTCCGTCTGGCCTGAGCGATTTGCGCTCAGGCCTTCGCGTCGCTAGACAGGAAGCGATCCCCACCTGCGACGGCAACCGCTTTCGACCGATGCGCAAGACCCGCCCCCGCCTCTCGATCGTCGTCGCCGTCGCGGAGAACGGCGTCATCGGCGACCATGGCCGTCTGCCCTGGCATGTGCCCGAGGATCTGAAGCATTTCAGGAATCTCACCATGGGCAAGCCCGTGATCATGGGACGCCGGACCTTCGAATCGATCGGGCGGCCGCTTGCCGGGCGCAGGAACATCGTCGTGACCCGGCGGCAGAATTGGGCACCCAACGGAGTCGCGGTTGCCCATTCCTTCGATGCCGCGCTCGATCTGGCCGGAGACGTGCCGGAAATCATGGTCATCGGTGGTGCCGAGATCTACGCCCTGGCCCTGCCTTTGGCCGATCGCATCTATCTCACGCGTGTCCGGTGTCACCCTGCGGGCGATACCCGGTTTCCGGAAATCGACCGCGCAATATGGTCGGAGGTCGCACGCGAGGAGCACGCGGCACAGGATGGCCGCCCGGCCTACGCCTTTCTCACGCTCGAGCGATGCGACCGTCGCACGGCGAATTCGCTTTAGGCCCCAGATGAAAAACATGGCTTCGCTCAGGACCGCTCTCGGGGATTTCATGGACGCGCAGAGGCGGGTCCTGGCCCTGACCGGAAAGCCAGCGTTGCGGCAACTGCGCGAGATCCGGCGCTTTCGCAAGGAGGCCACCTGGCCCCTGTTCGTGAAGCCGTCCTGGGGCGGGGAGGGGATCCGCACGCTCCGCCTCGACGGGCTCGACAGGACTGCCGGCCGCCTCATCCTCGGTGGCAGCAGGACGATGGAGATCGAGGCCTTCCTGCACTGGTGCACGGCGCCATCCGACCGCTGGCGCTACCGGGCGGAGCACGGGCTGATCTTTCAGGACGTGCTGGTGCCGGATCCGGATATGGCGGCGCTCTTCCGGTTGCGCGCGGTGCCGAGCCTGCGCATCGTGTCGCTTGTCGGCAGTGCTGGCGAGGTGGTCATTCATCGGGTGGTTGCCAAGATTCCGCTCGGCGACAATGTCATTGACAATTTCGCGCTCGGACGCACGGGCAACATGGTGGTCCGGGTGAACGTCGCCGATGGTCGCTTCGGCCATGGATTGCGCGGAATCCTTCCCACGGGAGGGGTCGAGCAGGTGATCGAGGGCGCGCCCCGGCCCTTCCTGGGCGCACCCGTGCCGCACTGGGACACGGCGCTCGACATCGTGGCGCGTGGTGCGACGGCCTTTCCGCTCATGCGTATCCAGCACTGGGACATCGTGCTTACCGATTACGGGCCGGTCGCGCTCGAGCTCAACGATCTCGGCGGCACCGAGATTCTGCAGATCCACGGCGTCGGCCTCCTGACCGCGCCCTTGCGCGAGCATGTGCGGCGCTATGGCGATCCCGCGGTCCGTCCCTGGGTCGCGGCGCTTCGTGCATGATCGTGCCGTCGCGGGCACACGGGCTTCACAAGCGGCCGGCCGCGGGTCTATCTACGCCGTCATGAGTTCCGCGGCGGCCCTCCTCAGACGGGCGCCGAGAGATCACCGTTCGGGAGTTGGATCGCATGAAACGGGTATTGTTGCTGGGCGCGGGCAAGATTGGCGAGATGATCGCCACGCTGCTTCATGGCAGCGGCGACTATGAGGTCATCGTCGGCGATAGGGACGAGCCGGCGCTCGCCCGGCTGGGCAAGATCGTGCCCGTGGCGACAAAGGTGGTTGACGCCTCTTCACAGACGGCACTTGTTGCGGCGATGCGGGACTGCTTCGCCGTGCTCTCCGCCATGCCCTTCCACCTCAATCCCGGCATCGGCAAGGCGGCGCGGGAGGCGGGCTGCCACTATCTCGATCTGACCGAGGATGTCGCCTCGACGCGTGCGATCAAGGCGCTTGCCGCCGATGCCGAGCGCGCCTTCATCCCCCAATGCGGCCTCGCGCCCGGCTTCATCTCGATCGTCGCCTATGATCTCGCCAAGCGCTTCGACAAGCTTCAGAACGTTCATATGCGCGTCGGCGCGCTGCCGAAATACCCGTCGAACGCGCTCAAATACAATCTCACCTGGTCGACCGACGGCCTGATCAACGAATATTGCAATCCGTGCGAGGCGGTGGTCGGCGGCGAGCTCAAGGAGGTGCCGCCGCTCGAGGAGGTCGAGCATTTCTCGCTCGACGGCATCACCTACGAGGCCTTCAACACCTCGGGCGGGCTCGGCACGCTTGCCGAGACGCTGGCCGGCAAGGTGCAGAACCTGAACTATCGCACGGTGCGCTACCCGGGTCACCGCGACATCATCAAGGTGCTGCTGCAGGATCTGCGGCTCAGCGAGCGGCGCGACCTTCTCAAGGACATTTTCGAGCACGCCATTCCGATGACGCTGCAGGATGTGGTGCTCATCTTCGTCACCGTCTCGGGCTATCGCGAGGGGCGGTTCCTGCAGGAAAGCTATGCCCGGAAGGTCTATGCACGCGAGATCGCCGGGCGCATGTGGAGCGCCATCCAGGTGACGACGGCGGCCGGCATCTGCGCGCTGCTCGATCTTCTCATCGAGGGCGCCATCCCAGATCGCGGGTTCGTGCGACAGGAGGACGTGACGCTCGAGGCCTTCCTCGGCAACCGCTTCGGTGCCCATTACGCTCCCGGCCAACCTAATGTGCACGACGCCGCGGCGGGCATCGTGCGTGCCACGGGCTGAGACCGGGCGCGTGGGCGAGCCACCCTATCGCGGTGCCGATGCGCTGGTCGCGGCGCTCGCGGCGCATGGCGTGCGCATGGCCTTCGGTGTCCCGGGGGAAAGCTATCTCGCCGTCCTCGATGCGCTGCACGACCGCAGGGAGACGCTGCCGTTTATCACCTGCCGGCACGAGGCGGCGGCGGCCAATATGGCGGACGCCTGCGGCAAGCTCACGGGCACGCCCGGCCTTGCGCTCGTCACCCGCGGGCCGGGGGCGACGCATGCGAGCATCGGGCTGCACACCGCCTTTCAGGACTCGACGCCGATGCTGCTTCTCATCGGGCAGGTGGCGCGCGCCATGCGCGACCGCGAGGCCTTTCAGGAGATCGACTATCGCCGCTTCCTGTCTGAACTCACGAAATGGAGCGGCGAAATCGACGATCCCGACCGCATGGCGGAATATGTCGGCCGTGCCATCGCCACCGCCACCGCCGGACGCCAGGGACCGGTGGCCCTTGCCCTGCCGGAAGACGTGCTCTCGGCACCGGCAACGCGCCAGGAGACCCTCGCCCATCCGCCGGTCGGCGCGGCACCGCATGCCTCCGACATCGAGCGTGTGGCCAGACGCCTTCATGCGGCGCGGCGGCCGCTGCTGCTTCTCGGAGGTGGACCGTGGACGGAGGCGGCGGCGATGGCGATCCGTCGTCTTGCCGAGCGCCATCATATTCCGGTCGCGGTCTCCTTCCGTTGCCAGGGACTGATGGACAACCGCTCGCCCGTCTATGCCGGGCACCTCGGGATCGGCGCCAATCCGGCGCTCATCGCCCGCCTGCGGGAGAGCGACTGCCTGATCGCCATCGGCCCGCGGCTCGGCGAAATGACCACCGGCGGCTACAGCCGGCTCGATCCGGCACGGCGGCAGCCGCAGCTTGTGCATGTCCATGCCGGGGCCGAGGAGCTGGGACGGGTCTATCGTGCGGGCCTTCTCGTCAATGCGACGCCCGCGGCCTTCGCCGAGGCGCTGGCCGCCAGCGATGTCGCCGGCGACTGGTCCGAATGGAGTGCCGCGGCGGTGGCCGAGGAGATGGCCTGGCGCGCGCCGCTGCCCAATCCGGGGCCGGTGCAGGTCGCCGAACTGATGCGCATGGTGCGCGCGGCCCTGCCCGAGGAGGCAATCGTCAGCAACGGCGCCGGCAATTACGCCGCCTTCCTCCACCGTTTCTTCGTCTATCAGGGATTCCGGACGCAGCTCGCGCCGACGTCGGGCGCCATGGGTTATGGTGTTCCGGCCGGGATTGCGGCGGCGCTCCTTTGTCCCGACCGCCCGGTCGTCGCCTTCGCCGGCGACGGCTGCTTCCTGATGAGTGGCAACGAGCTGGCGACCGCCGCGCGCCATGGCGCGCGCGTCGTCTTCATCGTCCTCGACAACGCCATGTACGGCACCATCCGCATGCATCAGGAACGCCACTATCCCGGCCGCTCCCATGGCACCGATCTCGCCAATCCCGATTTCGTCGCCTATGCGAGAAGCTTCGGGCTCGAGGCGGTGGCTGTGGCGCGGACGGAGGAGATGGCGCCGGCGCTCTCCCGTGCCCTTGCCTGCGGCGGGCCGGCGCTGATCCATGTGCGGGTCGATCCGCGCGCCATCGCGCCGGGCCGGATCCTTAAGGAGGGCGGAGGCGTGACCCCGCATTGACGCGCCCGGCCCCGCCCGGCGCCATGGCTGGCGGCAGAGGCAGGGGGGAAGTCCCGGCGGAGAGGGTGTGCGAAAAAGAAAAGGCGGCGATCCCGGAGGGTCACCGCCCTTGTCACGTCTGCGGTCCCGTGACCGGTACGCCAGTCTTCCGGTGCCTGCAGCTCTTATGGCACCGGGGTCTCCTCCCCCTCAATGATGCACGCTCACCGCTTCCGCGCGTTCGCCGGCCAGCTCATGGCTGACTCGGTGGCTCACATCGCTGAAGCTCAGCATGCCGACCATCCTTTTTGCGCGATTGATGACCGGCAGTCGGCGGATGCGCTTCGTCTCCATGAGATGGATGGCATCCTCGACGTCCTCGTCCTCGAGGCAATAGAAGATGCCCTTGGTCATCACGTCACGCGCCGTCATGGTCGCCGGGTCGCGGCCGTCCGCCAGGGCGCGGCAGACGATGTCGCGATCGGTGACCATGCCGACCAGACGGTCGTTCTCGCCGATCGGAACGGCACCGATCGCCGCGTCGCGCATGATCCGCGCGAGCTCGAACAGCGGCGCGTCCGGCGTCCGCCATTCGACCCCTTCATGCATGGTCTGCTTCACTTTCATCGTCCGACCCCTTCTCGCACTCATCAGGGGTGCGGGATGCACCCCCGCCACGGTATCAGAAGACGCGCACGAATCGTGCTGTCCTGCATTGATCTGCATCAAGAGCGCACAAGAAATGCGAAGGGCTTGACCTTTCGCCATCGCTGGTCTAGGTGGCGGCCTTTCGAACGGGCGGCAGATCGGTCCGCCGTCCGCGCGGGCGCTTGTTCACGACATCCCGTCGAGCAAGGGGCGATCGGCGCCCGGCCCGCGGCGCAAGGAAAGAGGACGCGGTTCGACATGAGCAAACGCATACAGGCGAAATACAAGATCGATCGCCGCATGGGCGAGAATATCTGGGGGCGGGCGAAGAGCCCGGTCAATGCCCGCCAGTACGGCCCCGGCGAGCATGGCCAGCGGCGCCGCGGCAAGTTGTCCGACTTCGGCGTCCAACTGCGCGCCAAGCAGAAGCTGAAGGGCTATTACGGCAATATCACGGAGAAGCAGTTCCGCCGCTATTACGAGGAGGCGGCCAGGCGCCGCGGCGACACCGGTGCCCATCTGATCGGACTGCTCGAGCGCCGGCTCGATGCTGTCGTCTATCGCGCGAAGTTCGTGCCCACCGTCTTTGCCGCGCGGCAGTTCGTCAACCACGGCCATGTGCTGGTGAACGGGCGGCGCGTCAACATCCCGAGTTACCTCGTGCGCGAGGGCGACGTCATCGAGGTGCGCGAGAAGGCGCGGCAGATGCCGCTCGTACTCGAGGCGCAGCAGAGCCCGGAGCGCGACCTCCCCGAATACATCACCGTCGACGGCTTCAAGGCCACCTTCGTGCGCGTGCCGACCCTCGACGAGGTGCCCTATCCGGTGCAGATGGAGCCAAATCTGGTGGTCGAGTTCTACTCGCGCTGATCCGCCGGGCCATCCGCAGAACCGAAGCGACCGCGGGGGCCTTGCTCCCGCGGTCTTGTCATGCGGGACCCGCCCTGCGGCCCTGGCCGCCGCTTCCGGCATCGCCCGTTTTCCGCTATGGAAGAAGTGGTGGGCCGGCGGCGGCCGTCGTCCAAGCCGGGTGCGCAAGGAAGGAGGAGTCGGGAGCATGGCGACACCGCAGGCGGCATGGACCGCTGCAGAGGTCACGATTCGCGAGGCTGGCGACGCCGACGCTCCCGGGGTCATCGCCCTCATCGACTCCTGTTTTTCCGACTATGACGGTTGTGTCATGGATCTGCCCGGGCTCGACGCCGATCTGCCTGCGGTGGCCAGCCATTTCCGTGAGCAGGGCGGGCGCTTCTGGATCGCCGAGAGCGGGGGCCGGATCGTCGGCTGTGCCGGCTATGTGCCGGTCGATCGCAACGCGGTCGAGCTGAAGCGCCTCTATGTCGCGCGCGCAGCCCGACGCCAGGGCCTGGCGTCGCGGCTTCTTGCCCTCGTCCGCGACGCCGCACGGACGCATGGGGCGCGGCATATCGATCTGTGGTCGGACACGCGCTTCGTCGAGGCACATGCCTTTTATCTCGCGAACGGATTTGTGCAGACCGGTGCCATGCGCAAGCTGGACGATCCGTCCAACACAACCGAATACGCCTTTCGTGGCCCGGTCGACGTGCGTTAACCTTAATATACGTTAACTATTTTATTTTATTAAATTTTAACTAATATGACCGGGACGGATCGGCGCCAGCCCGGAGAAGGGAACGAACCCCGCGGCCGACCGAATGAGAAGGGAGCCAGTCATGATCGCCACCATCCTCGCCGCTTTTCTTGCCGCCAAGGGCGCGGCCCCGCTGCCGCCCGTGCCGGCCTTCACGTCGATCGATCTGTGCGCCTTCTCCCGGCTCGAGGCGGCGCTCGGCGGGCTTTCCGGCTGGCGCGACCTCGGTCCCGCGGCGGCAGGGAACCCCTTTCTCGCCACCGAGCTCGAATCAATCCTGCCCGGCTACCGACTGGCTTTCGTTCACGAGGAGAGCCTCGGCCTGCTGCTCGTCGGCGGCGCACGACTTGCCGATATTCCACCGGCCGGCGAGGCCGGGGCCCGCTATTGGGATGAGGCGGCACGCGAGACCGAGGCCGCCTGCGCCGAGGAGGCCCTGAGCTGCGTCGTCGAGACCCTCGGCGAAGGCGCCGGGGGGCTGGTGGCGAGCAGCCGTCTTACGGAGGAAGGCGAGCAATACCGGCGGGAGACCCTGGCCTTCATCGGTGCCGACCGGTGCAGCTACCAGCTCCAGTTCACGACCCCCGAGACGGCCCTCAGCGAAGAGGGATGGAGCCGGCTTCGTGCGACGCTGGATCAGCTTCGCCATGTGATGGCGCAGGCGGCACCCTTCGCGGAGTAAGACGGAGGCCGGGCGATTCCCGCATGCGTGACCCCCAAGCCATGAGGTTTCGGGAGGGCATGGCGCCCCGTCGCGAAACCGGCCGTGGCGCCTGTCATTCGCAATGAAGACACCGCGGGAGGCAGGAGACCTCCCGCGGCGCTAACGGCCTGGCCGTGCAGAGTGCTTCAGCCGCCGCGATGGCCGCGCATCCGCTGGCGCACGGCCTGACCACGATGGCGGACGCGGTCACGCACGGCATCCCGCCGGTCGCGCGCCCGGTCGCGCACATGGTCGCGGCGATCACGGGCACGGTCGCGGACCTTGTCGCGGCGATCGGTGAGCCGGTCGTGCACGGCATCCCGGTGCCCGGCGGCGCGGGCCCTGGCCTTGTCGGAGGCGTTGCCGAGCGCATCGCGGACCTCCTCCCGCGTGCCGCGTGTGGTGTCGTGAATGTCCTGCCGCGCCTCGCGCGCCGTCTCACGGATCTCTTCCCGCGTATCGCGCGCCGTCTCACGGATCTCTTCCCGCGTATCGCGCGCCGTGTCACGGAAATCGCGACGTGTCTCACGTGCGGTTTCGCGGAATTCCTCACGCGCGTCGCTGACAGCATCGCGGATGGCCTCCTTGTCGCCGCCGGCCTGGCGGATTTCCTCGCGCGTGTCGCGCGCCGTGTCACGGAAGTCCTGCCGCGCGTCGCGGGCGGTCTCGCGGAATTCCTCGCGCGCGTCCCGCGCGGTATCGCGAAAGTCCTGACGCGCCTCGCGCGCTGTTTCACGGGCTTCCTCGCGGGCATCCCTGAAGGCGTCGCGAAGCTCGCTGCGGAGACCCTGTCCCGAAGCCGGCGGTGCCGCTTCCGGCGGCATCGGCTGCGGCACCGGGCCGCTGTCCTGGGCCATGGCAATGGCGGGCAGCGGGAGAAACAGGGCGAGTGCGGAAAGCGTCTTGATCCTGTGCATGAAACCACTCCTTTTCCTGTCGCTTTTGGGATCATGACAGCGACCCGGCGCGGCCGCCGTCCTGCCAGAACAACGCGACGGATATGAAAATCCTTCCCGCGGGCGTCTCCGCCGGCCATTCCTGTGCTTTGCTGTGGGAGCCTCCAGCCGCTACAATGGGAAAGACAGTCATTAGGCGGAAAAGGGTCTCCACATGCGGCTTCCCGTGATCGGGTGCCTCTTTCTTGCGGCATGGCTCGCCGCTGCCCCGGCGCTGGCAGAGGAGAACCGCGAGGCGCTGCGGCGGGCCGCCGAGGCGGGCGACGGTGCGGCCGCGCTCGCGCTTGGCACCGCGCTCCTCGCCGGCGAGAGCGACGCCGAGTGGGCGGAAGGGATCGCCTGGCTCGAGAAGGCGGCAAAGCAGGGTGCGCCGGTCTATCTGATCATTGCCGATTCCTATGCCCATGGTGTCGGCGTGGCGCCCGATCCGGCGCGCGCCGCCGACTGGTACCGGATCGGCGCCGAGACCGGCGATCCGCTGGCGCAATACGAGATCGGGCGCCGTTATCTCGCGGGCGACGGCGTGGCGCCCGATCCGGTGCAGGCGATCTTCTATCTTGAGCTCGCCGTCGCCCGGCTCACCGAGCCGGCGCGCCGCGAGGAGGCCAGTTGGGCGCTGGTGCGGGCGAAATGGAGCGCCACACCGGACGAGCGCGAGAAGGTGGCCGCGCTGCTCCGCGCCTGGCGGCCGAAAACCCTGCGCGAGCTCCTGAACTGAATTTGCCGCTGTTGCCCTTGCCGGCCGGTGCGCCGCGGCATATCATCGGAAGCGTTCCTGGGGGAGCGACATCCTGTCGCTGAGAGTTCGCGCGCAGGCCCGCGTGCGAAGACCCTTCGGACCCGACCAGGGTCATGCCTGCGTGGGGAAGGAACGCGGATCGGCACGAGCGGGTGGAGCCCACCGGATCGCCACCGCCGGTCATCGTCTTTTCCGTCGCAGCACGGCCTTTTCGCAAGATGAGGAGTGCTTCGATGCCAGACAGCCCCCGTCCCTTCAGCGTCACCACCGGCCCGCTGCCGGCCTCGCGCAAGATTCACGTTACGGGCTCGCGCCCCGACATCCGGGTGCCGATGCGCGAGATCGCCCTGCACCCCTCCGCCGGCGAGCCGCCGGTCGTTGTCTACGACACCTCGGGGCCCTACAGCGATCCCGAGGCGGCAATCGACATTGCGGCGGGGCTGCCGCGCCTGCGCGCGGCGTGGATCATGGAACGCGGCGATGTCGAGGACTATGAAGGGCGCGCGGTGCGTCCCGAGGACGACGGCAATGTCTCCGAACGCTATCGCGCCCCGGCCTTTCCCGGCCGGCATCGGCCGCTCAGGGCCAGGCCCGGGCGGCGGCCGACACAGCTCGAATACGCCCGCGCCGGCATCATCACGCCGGAGATGGAGTTCATCGCCATCCGCGAGAATCTCGGCCGGGCACAGGCGCGCGCCGTACTCGATCGCGACGACGGCGAGGGCTTTGGGGCGCGGATTCCGGACGAGATCACGCCCGAATTCGTGCGCGCGGAGGTGGCCGCCGGCCGCGCCATCATTCCTGCGAACATCAATCACCCGGAATCCGAGCCGATGATCATCGGCCGCAATTTCCTGGTCAAGATCAACGCCAA
>JBHHTO010000056.1:0-12518 GCA_046753425.1 Rhodothalassiaceae bacterium
GCTTCGACAAGGCACCGGTCTATGTCCCGAACGCCAAGCTGTCGGACAATGCGGTGACCAATTTCAGCCGCATGACGCACCGCCGCATCAAGTGGATCATCGGCGTCGAGTACCGGACCACGCTCGCACAGCTCCGCACCATCCGTGACGAGATCGAGCGCTATATCCTTGAGAATGACGAATTCGCCCATCCCCCGGAGGTCGCCACCTTCGTCCGCATCGACGCCTTCAGCGACAGCTCGATCGACATCTTCCTTTACTGCTTCACACGCACCACCGACTGGGGCGAATGGCTCCGGATCAAGGAGGATCTCGCCTGTGCCATCAAGCGGATCGTCGAGGATGCCGGGACCGGCTTCGCCTTCCCGAGCCGTTCGCTCTATCTTGAGTCCCTGCCCGATGCGCCAGAGCTGTTCCCGTTGTCGCCGCCGCGGCCGGTGGATGACGGCGATGTTGCCGTGGAATAGCGCGCCATGACGAAGGCTCGCGATCCAGTCATCCGCACCGCGCCGCAGCTCGCGGACCTCAATCTCAACGGCAATATCTTCGGCGGCTGGATCCTGTCGCAGATGGATATCGCCGGCGGTATCACGGCGTCAAAACGTGCCGGTGGGCCGGTGGCGACGGTCGCCGTCGAGGCGATGAAGTTCCACCGCCCCGTCCATGTCGGCGATCTCGTGAGCTGCTATGCGGAAATCGAGCGCGTCGGCCGCACCTCGATGCATGTGCGGATCGAGGTCTGCGTCACCCGGCGCGGAATCGAGAAGGAATTCCCGGTCACCGAAGGCATGTTCATCTTCGTCGCCGTCGACGAGGCGGGGCGGCCGCAACCGGTGCCGCAGGAGGGAACGGCCGGCACGCCGACGGACGGCGCAGAAGCCCCCTCGCCCTGACCGAGCCCCGCCGAAGGGCGGTCGTCGCCGGGCGGCCCTATTCGGGGCCGTCTTCTGCCCCCTCCTCGTCGGCATCGCCGTCGGAGATCTTGGCCACCGAGACCACCTCCTCGCCCTCGTCGACGCGGAACAGGGTCACGCCCTGGGTATTGCGACCGGCAATGCGGATATTCTCGACCCCGATGCGGATGATCTTGCCGCTGTTGGTAAGCAGCATGAGCTGGTCACCATCGCTGACGATGCGCGAGGCCACGACCGGCCCGTTGCGCTTCGAGGTCACGATATTGACGATGCCCTGCCCGCCCCGGCCGGTGGTGCGGTATTCATAGCTCGAACTGCGCTTGCCGTAGCCGTTGGCCGTCACCGTGAGAATGAATTGCTCGGCGGCAGCAAGCTCGGCCATGCGCTCGGGCGGCAGTTCCGGCGGTGCCGCATCCTCGCCTTTCCACGGCGCCGAGCGGAGATAGGCGTCGCGTTCCTCGATGCTGAGATCCTGACCCTTGAGGATCGACAGCGAGATGACGCGATCGCCGGGTGCGAGCTTGATCCCGCGGACACCGGTCGAGGTGCGTCCCTTGAAGACCCGGACATCGGCGACCGGAAAGCGGATGCACTTGCCCTGGCGGGCGGCAAGCAGCACGTCGTCCTCCTCGCGCGCCACCATGACGCCGACGAGGCGGTCGTCGCTGCCTTCATCAAAACGGATGGCGATCTTGCCCACCGAGGGCACATTGACGAAATCGGACAGGAGATTGCGCCGCACCTTGCCGGTCTCGGTGGCGAAGATGACATTCAGCGCCCCCCACGCCTCCTCGTCCTCGGGAAGCGCCATCAGGCTGGTAATGGTCTCGCCCTCCGACAATGGCAACAGATTGACCAGCGCCTTGCCCCGCGCCTGTGGCGTCGCGGCCGGCAGCTTCCACACCTTGAGCTTGTAGACCTGGCCGTAGTTCGAGAAGAACAGCAGCGGCTGGTGGGTATTGGCGACAAAGACCGTGGTCAGCACGTCCTCCTCGCGTGTCGCCATCGCCGACCGTCCCTTGCCGCCACGGCGTTGCGCCCGATAGGCGTCGAGCGGCACGCGCTTGATATAGCCGCCATGGGTGACGGTGACCACCATGTCCTCGCGCGCGATCAGCGCTTCCTCGTCGACGCTGCCATATTCCTCGAGCGAAATCTCGGTGCGCCGCGGCGTCGCGAACGCCTCGCGCACCGCCACAAGCTCGTCGCGCAGCACGCCATAGAGCCGCTCGCGCGAGCGCAGGATGTCGAGATAGTCGCGGATGCGCTCCGCCAGCTCGGCGAGTTCCTTTCCGATCTCGTCGCGCCCGAGCGCGGTCAGCCGATGCAGGCGGAGGTCAAGGATTGCCTTCACCTGTGCCTCGGACAGGCGATAGACACGGCCCTCCGAACCCGGCATCGGCGGCTCGCCGACGAGCTCAAGATAATCGATAATGTCCTTCGCATCCCATTCTCGCGCGAGCAGCGCCTCGCGTGCCGCGGCGGGGCTCGGCGCGCCGCGGATCATCGCCACCACGGCATCGATATTGCTCACCGCGATGACAAGGCCAATGGCGATATGGGCCCGCTCGCGGGCCTTCGCGAGCTCGAATTTGGTGCGCCGGGTGATCACCTCCTCACGGAAGGTGATGAAGGCCTCGAGCACGTCCCGGAGCCCCATTTGCTCGGGCCTGCCGCTGGTCAGCGCCAGCATGTTGATGCCGTAGGAGACCTGGACCGGCGTGAAACGATAAAGCTGGTTGAGCGCGACATCGGCGATGGCGTCGCGCTTGAGTTCGATCACCACGCGCACGCCGTCGCGGTCGCTCTCATCGCGCAGATCGGCGATGCCCTCGATCCGCTTCGCCTTCACGGCTTCCGCGATCTTCTCGACCATCGCCGCCTTGTTCACCTGATAGGGGGTCTCGGTGATGACGATCGCCTCGCGGCCGTGCACCTCCTCGAAATGGCTGCGCGAGCGGATGACGATCGAGCCGCGGCCACTCCGATAGGCCTCGCGAATGCCGCTGCGGCCGAGAATGATGCCGCCGGTCGGGAAGTCGGGCCCGGGCACATGCGCGAACAGGCTCTCGTCGTCGATGTCGGGATCGTCGATGAGCGCCAGCGTGGCGTCGATCACCTCGCCGAGATTGTGCGGCGGGATGTTGGTCGCCATGCCGACCGCGATGCCGGCGGCGCCATTGACCAGGAGATTGGGAAAGCGCGCCGGCAGCACGACCGGCTCGCGTTCCGACCCGTCATAATTGTCGGTGAAATCGACGGTGTCCTTGTCGATGTCGGCCAAGAGCGCCGTCGCCGCCCTGGCCATCCGCGCCTCGGTATAGCGCATCGCCGCCGGCGGATCGCCGTCCATGGAGCCGAAATTGCCCTGCCCGTCGATGAGCGGCAGGCGCATCGAGAAGTCCTGCGCCATGCGCACCAGCGCGTCATAGATCGCGGCGTCGCCATGGGGGTGGTATTTGCCCATGACGTCGCCGACGATGCGCGCCGACTTGCGGAACGGCTTGTTCCACTCATAGCCGTTCTCGTACATCGAATAGAGGATGCGCCGGTGGACCGGCTTCAGCCCGTCGCGCACATCGGGCAGCGCCCGGCTGACGATCACGCTCATCGCATAATCGAGATAGGAGGCGCGCATCTCCTCCTCGATCGCGACACTCGCAACGGGGCGCCCGGGCGGCGCTTGTTCGGACGTCTCGACCACCGATTCCCGATCCTTTTATTGCTTCGTTTTCAATGGGTTCCGTCATAACCCCGACAGCGACGGGGAGTCCGGCAGAAGCTGCCGCCAGGGGGCTGTCGAATGCCCGCTCGCGACCGCCCGGCAGCGGCACGACGAGGCCCGGCTCTCCATAGCAAGCGCGCCCTCCCCGCGCAAGCGAGGGGGGGGGGTGCGAGGGTGGGATCGCATTGACAGGCGCGTATGCGGTGGCACACCATCGCCGCCGTCAGGCGTCCGCTCCGGCGGGGCCAAAGCGGGAGGCGTGCCATGCGGCCGATCTTCGTCTTCGTCAAGTGCGAACTCAGGAAGACCTATGAGGTGGCGCAGGAGATCGTCGACACCATCGAGGAGACCGGCGAGATCTTCTCGGTCTCCGGCGAGTGGGACATATTGTGCCGCTTCAATCTCGCCGACGACCGCGACATCGGCCGCTTCGTCACCGAAGTGGTGCAGGCGGTGCCGCATGTGCGCGACACCATGACGCTGGTCGGCTTCCGCCTCTTCCGCAACAAGGACCCGCTGCGTCAGGACTAGCGGCGGACAGGCGATCCGCCGGAACCGGCACAGGGGCGGATCAGGAGGACGCGACCGCCTTCACATTGTCGTCGGCATCGCGGTCGATGCGCTTGAAATAGGGGTCGACGCCGACGACGGCGGGTGCCCGGTCGAGGACGAGCCGGATCGTGCTCTCGCCGCTGCGGATGCGGTGCTTTGCAAGATGCAGCACCGCGTCGGCGCTGAACTCCTTGTCGTCGGGGCGGCGCGTGAAGGCACCGATGTCGATCATCATGTCGAGCGGCCGTTCGCTCTCGCGGCCCAATCCGTCGGCCTCAAGCTTTTTCGCCGCCACCGTGATCGTGACATCGAAACGACCGTCCTCGCGAGGCGTCACTTCCGCCCCGCTCACCTTGAGATCGAACAGCGCCGCGGTCGCGCGCCAGGCCGGCTCGCTGAGGAAATTCTGCGTCACCCCGTAAAGCAGGAAGAAGGCGACGATGCCGAGACATAGGTGAGCCCCATGCTGCGGCTGAGGGTCTTCAGCGCGAAGGGCGAGACGAAGGTGACGAGAAAGATGCCGTCAAAGCGGATGCTGCCGGCATCGGGCTGCTGCAGGGTCGCGATCGTCCGCATGAGCGTCAACTTGCCGGCCAGGCGGACCTCAGGGAGGCGTGTCCACCTCTTCTGCCGGCTTGCCGAAGCGCAGCGTGAAGCGGTCGGATTCGCCGATGGCGAGGAAGTGCTCCCGTGCTTCCGTGAAGGGGAGCGTGCCGGCAAGCGTCGGCGGCAGCGAGTAGACACCGCGCGGGTGATCCTTCCTGTCCCGGGGATTGCGGTTGACATCGCTCCCTGCCTCGAGCCGGAAGCCCGCCTTCTCCGCCATCCCGATCACGAAGCTTTCATTGACATAGCCATTGTCGCCCTTCTCGGCCTGCGGCACCGCCTCGTTGCCCTTGTGGTCGACAATGCCGAAGACGCCGCCCGGCTTGAGCATGGCGTGGATGGCGTCGATATAGGCCTGCGGCGGCCGGTCGTAGATGGTGAAGCCATGCGCGCGAAAGACAAGCACCATGTCGACCGCGCCATAGGGCACCCCGGGAACGGTGTCGGGGAAGGGTCCCGATTGCTGCACCGGGACATAGTGCCCCTCGGCCACGAGATAGGGCTCGAGGATGCGACGGTAATAGCCGCCCTGCCCGCCGGGCCAGATCTCGACCACCGTCATGTCCTGCCGGATACCGAAAAAGCGCAGGGTTTCCAGCGGATGGCGGTATCGGTCGCGTGCCCTTTGCGGCGCGGGGCGCGACGCGTTTTCGACCGCCGCCGCGAGTGTCATTGCGCCCGGGTCCGCGGCTGCGGCAGGCATGGCGGCAAGGGCGCCCGTCAATCCGATGGCAAGGAGAAGCGAGGCGAAGCGTGCGGTCATGGCGTATCTCGTCCAGATCCCGGCGCCTCCGGCGCCGCTGCGGCGGGCGCGGACGGCTTTTCGCTTGCGGGCGCACTGACAAGGCCTGCGGAAATCACGTATTTGACCGCCGCCTCGACCCCCATGTCGAGGAAGATGCAATCCTTGCGCGGCACGAAGAGCAGAAAACCCGACGTCGGATTGGGGGTCGTCGGCAGGAACACGCTGACGCAGTCCTCGGAAAGTCTCTCACCCACCTTGCCCCGCGTCGGCGCGGCGACAAAGGCGATCGCCCACAATCCGCGCCGTGGATACTCGACGAGCACGACCTCGCGAAAGGTCCGTGCATTGCGCGCCGTCACGGTCTCGAAGATCTGCTTCAGCGTCGTGTAGATGCCGCGCACGATGGGCATGCGGCTGACGATCCGCTCGCCGAGCCCGATCAGGGTACGTCCGAGAAAGTTGGCCGCCAGTGCGCCGAGCGCGGTGAGAAAGACGACCGCGATCACAACTCCGAGCCCGGGAATGCCGAACGGCAGATAGGTCTCCGGATTGTAGGCCGGCGGCAGCAACGTCCGCACGAGATCGTCGACACCGTCGATCGCCGCCCAGATCAGGTAAACGGTGATGCTGATCGGCGCGAAGACGACGAGCCCGGTAATGAAATAGGTACGCAGGCGGCTGCC
This sequence comes from Rhodothalassiaceae bacterium, assembly GCA_046753425.1. Classification (GTDB taxonomy): domain Bacteria; phylum Pseudomonadota; class Alphaproteobacteria; order Sphingomonadales; family Rhodothalassiaceae; genus J134. Next base: position 6,226 of record JBHHTO010000056.1, read on the forward strand.
CATGGGTCGATCCTGTCCTGCTTTGCGGCGGTGCCGCGGCGTGCTATGAGGCCCGTAAGCGACCTCTTCCCCCTCTTATAGTGTGCGTCCGCTCATGCGTCATCTGCTTCGCATCGCTGCCCTTGCCATACTGCTTGCGGCCCTTCCCGACGACGCGGCGCGGTCGGCCGCCGGGACCGATGCTTTCGATGCCGCGCTGGCGCACTATGAGGCCGGGGATTATGCCGGCGCGCTCGCGGCGTTCCGCGCCCTGGCGCAGCAGGGACATGCCGGTGCCGAGGCGATGCTCGGGATGATGTTTTTCGAAGGAGAGGGCGTCGCGGCCGACCCGGTGATCGCCGCCGCCTGGTTCATGAAATCGGCGCTCAAGGGCCACGCCAGCGCGCAGCTCGCACTGGGCGCCCTCTATCAGGAGGGCAAGGGCGTGGCGCGCGACCCTGAAGAGGCCTTCCGCTGGCTCAGTCTCGCCGAGCGGGCGGGCGGTTCCATCGCCGAGGAGGCGCGGCGGCGCAAGGCCGCCCTGCTGCGCGAGCTGGACCCGGCCACGCGGCAGCGCATCAGCGACGCGCTCCGGGACTGGCGGCCGAACGTCGCACGGCCGCAATAGTGCAGCCGAGGCGGTTGCGACGCCTTGTGGCGCGGAATCAGTTGCTGCTCTGACCGCCCGCGTCCGCGCCCGTCCAGCCGCATTGCCGGCCCTTGTTCTGTTCATCGAGCCAGGTCTTGAGCGGCGCGAAATAGGCGAGGATCGCCGTCGCATCGGCCCTGTCCGAGCCGGTGAAGGCCCGGAGCGCCTCCTGCCACGGCTTCGACGCGCCCATCTCCAGCATTCTCGCGAAATTGGCCCCGACCTCCTTGTTGCCGTAGATCGAGCAGCGGTGGAGCGGCCCCTGCCAACCGGCCTGCTCGCAGGCCGCGCGCTGGAACTGGAACTGGAAGATGTGGGCGAGGAAATAGCGCATATAGGGGGTATTCGCCGGGATATGGTATTTGGCGCCCGGATCGAAGGCGTCGGCCGGACGATCGACCGGCGGCGCCACGCCCTGATACTGCTCGCGCAGCTTCCACCAGCCGTCATTATAGTGTGCCGGGTCGAGGGCGCCCGAGAAAACCTCCCAGCGCCATTTGTCGACGAGCAGCCCGAAGGGCAGGAAGGCGACCTTCTCGAGCGCCTGACGCATGAGCAGACCGAGATCGGCCTCGGGCGGCGGCAGGGTCTCGATGAGGTCGATCTTCTGCAGGTAGTCCGGCGTGATCGAGAGCGCGATCATGTCGCCGATCGCCTCGTGGAAGCCGTCATTCGCACCCGAGCGGAAGAGATAGGGCTGGTCCTTGTAGGCCCGCTGATAGATATTGTGCCCCATCTCGTGGTGAATGGTGCGGAAATCCTCGTCATTCACCTTGATGCACATCTTGATGCGGATGTCGTCCTTGCCGTCGAGATCCCAGGCCGAGGCGTGACAGACCACCTCGCGGTCGCGCGGTTTCACGAACAGCGAGCGCTCCCAGAACGTCTGCGGCATCGGGTCGAAGCCGAGCGAGGTGAAGAAATTCTCCGCCGTTCGCACCATGTCGAGCGGCTGCACGTTCTTCTCCTCGAGGATCTTCGTCAGGTCATAGGCCGGTGCGGTGTTCCCGGGTGCCACAAGATCATAGATATTGCCCCAGGACTGCGCCCACATATTGCCGAGAAGATCGGCCGGAATGGGCTTGTCGAGCGGCACCAGCTCGTCACCATAGACCTCGTTCAGCTTTGCCCGCACATGGCAGTGAAGTGCGTCATAGAGCGGCTTCACCTCGCCCCACAGGCGATCGACATCGGCGATGAAATCGTCGACCGGCATGTCGTAGCCGGCGCGCCACATGGCGCCGACATCATCAAAGCCGAGATCGCGCGCGCCGGCATTCGCGATCTCGACCATGCGGGCGTATTTCTCGCGCATCGGCGGCGCAATCGTGCGCCAGCCGGTCCAGGCCTCGAGCAATTCCTCGGGGTCGCGCGAATGGCCGATCACGTCCTCGAGCTCGGTCAGCGACAGGCAACCGTCGGCGCGCGCATAGGCTTTGAGATGGGTGTCGTCGCCGGGGCAGTACTTGCCCTTGCCATAGGCCGACTGCAGTTCGGTGGTGATCTCGGCCAGCTCCTTTGTCGCCGCATCGTCGCCGCTCGGCGCCGGCAGCACGAGCCCAAGGCGCAGGAGCTTGATCTTGCGCGCGACGTCGGGCGGCAGGTCGAGGTCCTTGTAGCGCGCCGCCTCCTCGGCGAGCTCGACGCCGAGCCTGGTGTAGCGCTCGGTCATCCGCGAATTGAGCCAGTCGGTATCGAAGGTGATGAAATTGGCGTTCACCCAGGCGGTGCGGCTTGCCTCCTCCTCGATTGCCTCAAGCCGCGATTCGGCGTCCTTGACGAAAGCAATCGCCTGCTCGACGGTGGGTGCCCCCTTGCCCTGCGACGGCTTCTCGCAGGAGGCAAGCGCGAAGGCCGCGACGGCAGCGAGTGCGGCAGCGGAGACCGAGTTCAGGAGCCGGGACATGCTGTTTTCCTCCCCACAGACGTGATTCTGGTGGCGCCGGGCGCGCCGTGTCATAAATGCGTGCCATAAATGGACGACGAAGCCGCGCGCTTGTCAACAAGGGGAGCATGCATGCCGGGTGTGGGCTTCAAGGACCATTTCTCGGGCCATGCCGGTGCCTATGCGCGGGCGCGTCCGGGCTATCCCGATGCGCTGTTTGCCTGGCTCGCCGACACGGCGCCATCTCGGGACGCGGTCTGGGATTGTGGCACCGGAAACGGTCAGGCGGCGCGCGGTCTGGCGCGGCATTTCGCGCGCGTCGAGGCGAGCGATGCCAGCGCCGAGCAGATCCGGCACGCACACGGCCCCGACAATGTGCGTTTCCGCCTCGCACCGGCCGAGGCGAGCGGCCTGCCGCCGGCCAGCATGGACGCGGTCTTCATTGGCCAGGCATTGCACTGGTTCGATCATGACCGCTTCTATGCCGAGGTGCGTCGCGTTGTCCGCCCGGGCGGCGTCATCGCCGCCGTTTCCTATGTCCTGTCGCGCACCACGCCTGCGATCGACGCGCTTGTACGATATCTGTATGAGGACATCACCGGCCCCTATTGGCCGCCCGAACGCGGCTATTTCGATCGCGGCTACACGCGCGCGGTCCCCTTCCCTTTCCCGCGTCTTGCGCCGCCGCCCGTCAGCCTCGAATGCCGCTGGCATGCCGATGACATGCTGGCCTTTCTCCGCACCTGGTCGGCTGCGCAACGCTATCAGGCGGCGAAGGGAGTCGATCCGGTCTCGCTCATCGCCGACGACATGCGTCGCCTCTGGGGCCCCGGCCCGCGCACCGTCACCTGGCCGCTCGCGATGCTGATCGGACGCGTCGCGTGAAAGCTGCCGCCGGGCTCAGTCCTTGCGCGCCGAAAAAAGCGCGTAGAGCGTGGTCTGGTCGGGGCGGCCGGTGACTTCGATCCCGGTCTCCCGCTGGAAGGCGCGCAGGGCGATCCCGGTATCGCCGTCGAAGCTCTCGTCGGGTGTGCGGCGGAAGTAGCCGAGATCGGCGAGGCGCTGCTCGATCTCCTTCACCACCGGCGCATAGAGCGTGATCGCGTCGCGCCCCGCCCCCGCCTGCACCGTTGGCGCGGCCGATCGCAGGCGAAGATCGCGCATGGCGAGCGCGACATATTCGACGGCGTGCGCCAACAGCGTCTCGGGCTGCTTTTTGCAGAATGTGCGCAGGGCCAGCGCCATCAGCCGGCCATCCTGCCACGGTGTGAGATCGAAGGTGTCGGGCTCGGAACGGTTGAGGCCGGTCATGTAACCCTGCATCCAGCCGAGATAGTAGGAGAACCGTTCGCCCTTCTTCTCGGCCGCGGCGAGAAAGTCGGAACAGGGCTGCACGCCACCGCCCTCGACGGCAAAGCGCCCATCCTTGTCGGCCGCCACCGCGGGACCGGCCAGCAGCACCCCGACAAGTCCCGAAACGACAAGCCCTTTTTGCAGCACTCCCCCCCTCATGTCCCGGATCTCCCTTGCACTGCCGGCGGTGTGCCATCGCCCACCTGTCGGATTTCTATACAGGTGATCTTCGTCTGCCGCAAGCGCGCCGACATCACGCAACCGTCTGGAAACCCGATATAATTCTCTCCTTTCATCCGGCTTCGCCTTTTGTCGTCACCGTCGAAGAATTTTACAACTTCTATGTCCAGGCGGCAGGCGAGACGCCGTATGCGCCGGCCCCGCCTGCAACCTTTGGCATAAAGCCTTGGCACAGATGGTTTCTTTCACCCTAACCACAAGATGACACACAAGTGGCACCGGATTTGCATCACATGGCAGTGACGACCCGCCGGGGAGTCGAGAAAAACACGAATTATTATTGTGGATTAGCTCGAATGTGGAGGGAGCACCAGGAATGAACCGAAAGACATGCCAGGCGGCCCAGGCGCCCTTGCTGGGCGCCGCCATGCTCGCCTTGGCCGCGACGCCCGCGTCGGCCATCGATATCGTCCTCAATTTCAGCGCCGGCGCCGGCGTCGACCCGGTGAAGGCGGCGCAGGCCCAGGCGGGTTTCGAGGAAGCGGCGCGCTTCTGGGAGCGGCGCCTGCGCGACCCCGTTACCATCAACATCGACGCCGGTTTCGACGCGCTCGGACCGGGCGTTCTCGGCTCGACCGGATCGACGAGCGCAGTCGTCGATTATTCCACCCTGCGGTTTGCGCTCGGCCTCGATGCGAAAAGCACGGCCGACGCCACCGCGGTCGCGAACCTGCCGACGGGAGCGAGCTTCGACTTCATCAGCAATTCGCTCGGCAAGGCCGATGGCAGCGAACTGGTCCCGGTGCTTGACAGCGTGTCTGGCGGCACCACGATTTCGAGTGCCGACAACAGCTTCCTCGATGTCAATACGGCCAATCTGAAGGCGCTCGGCTTCGCTGGCCTTGACGGCGTCACCGACGGCAATGTGACCTTCAGCTCCGAATTCAACTTTGACTTCGACCGCAGCGACGGCATCGCGCCGGACGCCTTTGATTTCGTCGGCGTCGCCATCCACGAGCTTGGCCATGCACTCGGTTTCGTCAGCGGGGTCGATATCGTCGATCTTCTGTCGGGAACGGGGCCGCTGGCCGACTTCTTCATCCGTGGCCCGCTTGCGGATGCCGGTTTCAATCCCGACGACCTTGCGGGCGAGAATGTTCTCGATCTGCTGGCATTCGCACAGCAGTCGGGCTTTGCTATCTTCTCGACGCTGGACCTCTTCCGCTATTCGGATCTCTCCTTCGACGCGGATGGCAATTTCATCGGCTTCGATTTCACCACCGGGCTGGGCGTGACGGATCCCCTCACCTTCGATGACTTCGCCCTCAGGCTCGCCAACCGGACCGACATTCCCTTCTTCTCGATCAATGGTGGCCGGCATGCGATCGCGCCCTTCTCGACGGGCCGCTTCAACGGCACGATCCCGTTCCGCTTCCCGGACGGCACGATCATCACACTCGGCGGCAGCCAGGCGAGCCATTTCTTTGCCGATTTCGGGGTCGTCAACCCGCCCTTCGGCATCATGGACCCGAATTTCGGCTTCGGCGAGCTCGGGCGCGTGGGCTTTGCCGATCTGCTGGCCTTCGACGCCATCGGCTATGACATTCCCGAGCCGGCGACGCTCGGGCTCTTCGGCATCGGCCTCATGGGTGTCGGCTATCGTCTGCGTCGCCGTCGCAAGGCATAGACCTTCGAAGGGACGCTTCGCTTACCAGCGGAACGCGGCGTCGCCCCCGGGCGGCGCCGCTGCCTTTTGTGCCGCCCCTTCCCATCCGTCCCGCGGGACCGCATATTGGGTGCATGTCCGGAGCGCCCAGCCACACCAACCCCGAGATCTTCACCCCCCGGCATCCCGCGCGGCCGGAGAAGTCCGAGGGCGGGATCCCCTTCCGGCTGGTGTCCGACTATGCCCCCGCCGGCGATCAGCCGCAGGCGATCGCGGAGCTCGTGGCCGGGGTCAGGTCGGGCGAGCAGAGCCAGGTGCTGCTCGGCGTCACCGGCTCGGGCAAGACCTTCACCATGGCCAAGCTGATCGAGGCCACCGGCCGCCCGGCCCTCGTGCTGGCGCCGAACAAGACGCTGGCGGCGCAGCTTTACGGGGAGTTCAAGGGCTTCTTCCCGGAAAACGCCGTCGAGTATTTCGTGAGCTATTACGACTATTACCAGCCCGAGGCCTATGTGCCGCGCACCGACACCTATATCGAGAAGGAATCGACGATCAACGAGCAGATCGACCGCATGCGCCAC
>JBHHTO010000057.1:0-12152 GCA_046753425.1 Rhodothalassiaceae bacterium
ATCAACCCCGCTCGCATCCTCCATCGTGCGAAAGAAATCCGCCGGCATCGGGCGCTTGAACCACCAGCGACGGGCATATTCCTTGAACGCGAAATCGAAGAGATCGCGGCCGAGCACCGTCTCGCGCAGGATGTTCAGGGCTGTCGCCGGCTTGGCATAGGCATTGTTGCCGAACTGCAGGATCGAATCCGACTGCGTCATGATCGGCACCTGGTTGGGCGACAGCATATAATCCACGATCTCCGACGGATAGCCGCGGCGGCGCGGATAGTCCTTTTCCCATTCGCGCTCGGCGAGGAACTGCAGGAAGGAATTCAGCCCCTCGTCCATCCAGGTCCAGTTGCGCTCGTCGGAATTCACGATCATCGGAAACCAGCTATGCCCGATCTCGTGGATCACCACCGAGATGAGGCCGTATTTGGTGCGCCGCGAATAGGTGCCGTCCTCTTCGGGCCGCGGGCCGTTCGAGGTGATCATGGGATATTCCATGCCGCCGCCGAGCGGACCGTTGACCGAGATCGCAACCGGATAGGGGTACGGCACCGTCATGCGCGAATAGACGTCGAGCGCCTGCACGATGGCCTCGGTCGAATATTGATGCCACAGCGGCATGCCCTCGGGCGGATAGAAGGACATGGCCATTACCGTACGGCCGGGCTCGACCTCATAGCCGCGCGCATCCCAGATGAACTTGCGGCTGGCGGCAAAGGCGAAGTCGCGCACCCGGCGCGCCCTGAAATGCCAGGTCCGCGTCTCCTTCGTGCCCTCCTTCTGGTTCTCCTTCGCCTCGTCGGGTGTGACAATGAAAACCGGCTTCTGCGCCGTCCGCGCCTCGGCGAGCCGCTGCCGCTGCGCCTCCGTCAGCACCGCGTCCGCATTCTGCAACTCGCCCGTCGAGGCGACGACGAAGTCCGCGGGCACGGTGATCGCGACATCATAGTCGCCGAATTCGAGGGTGAATTCGCCGCGCCCGAGAAAGGCCTTGGTGTTCCAGCCCTGGGCGTCGGTATAGGCGACCATACGCGGGAACCACTGGGCGATGAAATAGAGATAATTGCCGTCCTTCTCGAAGAGCTCCCAGCCGCCGCGGGCGCTTAATGCCTTGCCTTCGGGGATCTGGTAGGACCAGTCGATGGAAAAGCGCACGGCCTTGCCCGGGGCCAGCGGCTGGGGCAGGTCGATGCGCATCACCGTATCGACGATGGTGAAGGGCAGATTGCGGCCGGCGGCGTCCTTCACGGACGCGATGTGATGGCCGAGCTTGCCCTCGTCGGCGAGCATCAGCATACGCAGGGCACTGAAGGCGAGCTTTTCCTTCGAGAGCTGGGTCAGCGTCGCCCAGGCGTTCGAATGTTTGGCAAAGCGGTTCTGGTCGAGCTGCAGCCAGAGATAGCGCAAGCTGTCGGGCGAATTGTTCCTGTAGGTGATGGTCTCATGGCCCCGAAGCGTCTGCGTCGCGTCGTCGATCGCCGCTGCGATCTTGTAGTCCGCCTCCTGCTGCCAATAGGCGTGACCGGGCGCGCCGGAGCCCGCGCGATAGACGTTCGGCGTCGGCCACAGCTCGTCGAGCTGGCGGAACGGATCATTCTGGCCGTAGGCCGGCGAGCCGGTGCCCTGCGCGAAAGCGGGCACGGCAAGAAGAAGGACGACTGCAAGAATGAACATGCGGTGCATGGGTGGCGATCCTCCCCGTGGTGAGGCCGCGGCCGCCTCTGCGGTCGCGACCAGTTTTTCGGTTTTGCCGCAGACTAGACCAGGCGATCGGCGTCGCGCAACGGACGCGGCGGCGGCGCGTGATCCGCGCAGCCCGCGGTCTCGACCTGGATCGTGCTGTGGGTGATGCCGTAGCGTGCCGCGAGGAACCGCTTGGCGGCGGCGAGCGCATGCGCGAGATCGCCGCTTTCGGCAACCTCGATATGGGCCGTCAGAAGCGGTCGCTCGGCGGTCAGCAGCCAGACATGGACATGATGGACGCCGGTGATCTCGGGAACCGCCTCATGGAGCTCGCGCGCCAGTTCGGTGACATCGATCTGGGCCGGCGCGCCCTCCATGAGGATGTGGACGGCCCGCCGGGTCAACATCCATCCCGCGCGCACGAGGAGCGCCGCGACGAGGAGGCGTCCAGCCGGTGAGAAGGATCACGAGCGCGGCGACGAGCGCGGCCAGCGAGCCCAGAATGTCGCCGATCACGTGCCACAGCGCCGCCTTGATATTGAGATTCGCGTGATCCGCCCCGTGCAGCAGCCGGAAGGCAACGATATTGACGAGGAGCCCGCCGGCGGCGACGAGCAGCATCGGCAGGCCGAGGATCTCCGGTGGTGCGAGAATGCGCCCGATCGCTTCGACGATGATCCAGACGACCAGCGCAAGCAGGGCAAGCCCGTTGACGAAGGCGGCAATGACCTCGAAGCGGTAATAGCCGAAGGTCTTCTCGAGATCGTGCGGTCGCCGCGAGACGCGAAAGGCGGTCCAGGCGAGCGCCAGTGCCGCGGCGTCGGTGAGCATGTGCGCGGCATCGGCGAGCAGCGCCAGCGACCCGGTGAGGTAGCCGCCCAGCGCCTCGACGCCCATGAAGCCGCCGATGAGCAGCATGGCGAGAAAGGTGCGCCGCTCGTTCAGGCGCGATGTGTGCGCCTCGATACCGGAATGCGAATGGCCGCTCACCCCATGATCATCCGCTGCGGTCGCTCCCTCGACGGTTCCGACGGAGGGTCCCTTCTTCGCGGCGCTGCGTCAAGCACCGCCGGGAGATCGGCAAGCGAGCGGAAGAAAGACCTTTGCAGGCGCCCACATGAGGCGACTAGACTGCCGGGCGCCGTCAATGAATCGGGGATTCGCGCCATGCCACGGATATACGCATTTGCTCTTGCCACCGCCTTCGTCGCCGGGGCCGCCTTGCCGGCCGCGGCCGCCGAGGGCACGAAGCCGGATCTCGAGGCCACCATCGCCAGCGACTATGGCTATCTCGAGACGCTCTACCACTATCTTCACAGGCATCCCGAGCTCTCCTTCCAGGAAGAGAACACGGCGAAACGCATCGCCACCGAGCTCGAGGGACTCGGATTCGAGGTCGCGACCGGCATCGGCGGTCACGGCATCGTCGGCGTGATGAGAAACGGTGACGGGCCAACGCTTCTCATCCGCACCGATCTCGATGCCCTGCCGGTGAAGGAAATGACCGGCCTGCCTTACGCCTCCACGGCCGAGGCCACCGAGCAGAACGGGCTCCATGTGAACGTGATGCACGCCTGCGGCCATGACGTGCACATGACCGTCTTCGTCGGCACCGCGCGCCGTCTTGCGGCACTCAAGGATCAGTGGCACGGGACGCTCGTCATGATCGGGCAGCCGGCCGAGGAGCGTGGCGCCGGCGCGAAGGCCATGCTCGAGGACGGGCTTTTCGAGCGCTTCCCGCGGCCCGATATCAATCTCGCGCTGCATGTCAGCGCCGGGCTCGAGACCGGCAAGGTCGCCTACGTGCCCGGCTACGCGCTGGCCAATGTCGATTCGGTGGACATCACGGTGCACGGCATCGGCGGCCACGGTGCTTATCCGCACACGACCAAGGACCCGGTCGTGCTCGCGAGCGAGATCGTGCTCGCACTGCAGACGATCGCCAGCCGCGAGATCGACCCGCAGGATCCGGTGGTGGTGACCGTCGGCTCGATCCATGGCGGCGCCAAGCACAATGTGATTTCCGACCGCGTCGACATGCAGCTCACCGTGCGCAGCTATTCCGACAAGACGCGCGAGAAGGTGCTTGCCGCCATCAGGCGGATTGCCGTGAACATGGGCCGCACCATGGGTCTGCCCGAGGACCTGCTGCCCGAGGTCACGATCCGCGACGAATACACGCCGTCGACCTACAACGATCCGGCGCTTGCCGACCGCGTCGCCGGCGTGCTGCGCAAGGCGCTGGGCGAGGCGCGCGTAGTCAAGGCACGGCCGGTCATGGGCGGCGAGGACTTCAGCCGCTACGGCCGCGAGGGCATCCCGAGCCTCATGCTCTGGCTCGGCGCCGTAGCGCCGGAGAAGATCGCCGCCGCCGAGCGCGGCGAGATCACCCTGCCCTCGCTCCATTCCCCCTATTTCGCGCCGGTCCCCGAGCCGACGATCAAGACCGGCGTCGCGGCGATGACGGCGGCGGCGCTCGATATTCTGGGGGACAGCTAGAATGGGCAGCACAGCTTTCGCACGCTCGCTGTGCACCGCCTGCGGCTTTCTTGCCGCCGGCCTCGCCGCACCGGCCCTGGCGCAGGTGGTGCTGCCGGACTGGGAGACGGTCGAGATCAGGACCCATGACCTTGGCCACGGCATCTATATGCTCGAAGGTTTTGGCGGCAATATCGGTGCCTCGGTGGGCGACGACGGCATCTTCCTCGTCGACGATCAGTACGCGCCGCTGACCGAGAAGGTGAAGGCCGCGCTCGCCCGCCTCTCCGACAAGCCGGTGCGCTTCGTCATCAACACCCACTGGCACCCCGACCACACGAACGGCAACGAGCATATGGGTGAAGCGGGGGCGATCATCGTCGCCCACGACAAGACGCGAAAGCACCTGATGGCGGCGATGACGATGGACGACCTCGCGCCCCTCCTGCGCCCCTCGCCCAGGGCACTGCCGATTCTGACCTTCAACGACACGGTCACCTTTCACTGGAACGGCGACACTGTCCGCGTTGTCCACATCCCGCCGGCGCACACCGACGGCGACGCCATTGTCCAGTTCGCGGGAGCCGACGTGATCCACGTCGGCGATGCCTATTTCAACGGCTTCTATCCCTTCCTCGATGTCGAGAATGGCGGTGACATCGACGGCATGATCGCCTTTCTTTCGGACCTTGCGGCGATGGCGGGACCGGGAACGCGTATCATCCCCGGCCACGGGCCGGTTGCGGGACGCGAGGATGTGATCGCCTATCGCCGGGATCTCGTGACCATCCGCAATCGCGTCGCGGCGGCGATTGACGCCGGCACATCGCTCGAGGATCTGATCGCGGCAAGCCCGCTTGCCGATCTCAACCCGCGCTATGCCGGCGAGGTCGTGGGCGAGGCGGACGTGCTCACCATGGTCTATCGGAGCCTGCGCCGGAAATAGGCCGGCGGTTCAGGCGGCGCTCATACGGGCGGCCGCCAGATCGCGCAGCACGCGGGTCTCGAGATCGGCGTCGCGCAATCGCGCTTTCACGAGGTCGCCGATGGAGACGATGCCGATGGGCCGCGCATCGTCGAGAACGAGGAGATGGCGCACACGGCGCTGCGTCATGACGCTCATGGCGTGGCTCACCCGGTCCCCGAGATCGGCGGTCGGGATCGGCGTTTCCATGAGGTCGGCCGCGCTGAGCGCGCGTGCGTCCGCACCGCGGGTCGCAAGCGCCTCGATGATCAGCCGGTCGGTGACGATGCCGAGCGGACGGCCGCCGATATTGGTGACAATGACCGACGAGATCCCGCGCTCGTGGAAGAGCCGCGTCACCCTGAGCAGCGACGCATTGGGACGGATGGTCACAAACCCCGTTCCTTTTCCCTCGAGGATCTCGCGCAGTGTCATCACCGCCTCCTTTCCCGTTCGCCTTGTCTGCAGTCATCCTACCATATCTCGGCCCCGCGGTCCGGCAGCGCAAGACACGGGCGTCTCACAATCGCGCGCAGAGCGGTATCCGGCATCGTGATGCGCACGCTTGCGGCCCGCCACACGCGCCACTATGGTGCCGGCGCACGTGCATCAGGACTTCAGTTTCATGCAGACTCTTGAAGACGCGAAAATCGCCATCGTCGGCCTCGGCTATGTCGGCCTGCCGCTCGCGGTGGCCTTCGGCCGACGACTCGAGACCGTCGGTTTCGACATCAATTCCGAGCGGATTGCCGAACTCCGCAAGGGGCACGACAGCACGCGCGAGGTGACGGCGGACGAGCTGCAGGCGGCGACGCAGCTTCGCTTTGCGGCGTCGCTTGAGGAGATTGCCGGCGCGACCGTCTATATCGTGACCGTCCCCACCCCGATCGACGATCACAACCGGCCCGATCTCGGACCGCTCGAGCGCGCCAGCGAGAGCATCGGCCGGGTGCTCGGGGCGGGCGATATCGTGATCTACGAATCGACCGTCTATCCGGGGGCCACCGAGGAGGTCTGCGTGCCGATCCTCGAGCGCGTCTCGGGGCTCGCCTGCAACAGGGATTTCTTCGTCGGCTACAGTCCCGAGCGCATCAATCCCGGCGACAGGGAGCGTCGTCTCGAGACGATCCGCAAGGTCACCTCGGGATCGACGCCCGAGGCGGCGGACTTCGTCGATGCCCTCTATCGCCTCATCGTCACCGCCGGCACCCATCGCGCGAGCTCGATCCGCGTTGCCGAAGCGGCGAAGGTGATCGAGAACACGCAGCGCGATCTCAATATCGCGCTCGTCAACGAGCTCGCGATCATTTTTCACCGGCTCGGAATCGACACGCTCGAGGTGCTCGAGGCGGCGGGCACGAAATGGAACTTCCTTCCCTTCCGCCCGGGTCTTGTGGGCGGCCACTGTATCGGGGTCGACCCCTATTATCTCACCTACAAGGCGGAAGGGATCGGCTATCATCCCGAGGTCATTCTCGCCGGGCGGCGGATCAACGACAATATGGGCCGCTATATTGCCGCCGAGATCGTCAAGATGATGATCCACAGGCACATTCCGGTGGCCGGCGCGCGGGTGCTCGTTCTCGGCCTTGCCTTCAAGGAGGATTGCCCGGACCTGCGCAACACGCGGGTCGTCGACGTTATCGAGGAGCTGGCCGACTATGGCTGCGATTGCCTGGTCCATGATCCGCTTGTCGACGCCGATGAAGCGCGGCGCGAATATGGCCTTGAGCTCGTGGCCTCGCTTGACGGCATCGAACCGGTCGACGTGATCCTTCTCGCGGTCCCCCACGCGCCGCTCCTCGCCATGGGGGCGGAGGCGATCCGCCGCCTCGGCAAGGCAAACGGTCTTCTTTACGACGTCAAGTCGGCCTTGCCGAAGGACCTTGTCGACGGCCGGCTCTAGCAAGGGGTAGGGATGCCATGCGCGTTCTCGTCACCGGTGCCGCGGGTTTCATCGGCAGCCATGTCGCACTCTATCTCCTTGCGCGCGGCGATGACGTGCTCGGGCTCGACAATCTCAACGCCTATTACGACCCGGCGCTCAAGGAGCGACGGCTCGCGCGCATTCACGCCTTCGCCGCCGGCACGCTCAATGAAGAGGTCTATCCGGAAGCGCGTGCTGCGGCGCAGGTGGGCCGCTTCGATTTCGTCAGGGCCTATCTCGCCGATCGCGAGACGATTGCCGACCTGTTTGCACTCGAGCGCATCGACCTCATTGTCCATCTCTCAGCGCAGGCCGGCGTGCGCTATTCGCTCGCGGATCCCTTTGCCTATGTCGACAGCAACATCACCGGCACGCTGACCATCCTCGAGGGCTGCCGGCATCACGATATCGAGCATCTCGTCTATGCCTCGACGAGCTCGGTCTATGGGCTCAACACGAAGGTACCCTTCCGCGTCTCCGAGCCGGCCGACCATCCGGTCGCCTTCTACGGTGCCACCAAGCGGGCCAACGAGCTGATGGCTCACAGCTATTCGCACCTCTTCGGGATACCGACGACGGGCCTGCGCTTTTTCACCGTCTATGGCCCATGGGGGCGGCCCGACATGGCGCTCTTCAAGTTCACGAAAGCGATTCTCGCCGGCGAGCCGATCGAGGTCTTCAACTACGGCCGTCACAAGCGCGACTTCACCTATATCGACGATATCGTCCGCGGCGTCGTCGCCGCGCTCGACCGCGTGCCCGATGCCGATCCCGACTGGGACGGCGGCCATCCACGGGCCGACAGCTCGTCCGCACCCTGGCGAATCTACAATATCGGCAACCAGCGCCCGGTCGAGCTGATGAACTATATCGCCCTTCTCGAAGAAGAGCTCGGCCGCCGCGCCGAGAAGAAGATGCTGCCGCTGCAGCCGGGCGATGTGCCCGACACCTATGCCGATGTCGAGACCCTCGTCGCCGACACCGGCTACCGCCCTGCGACCCCGGTCGAGGAAGGGGTGAAGCGTTTCGTGCGCTGGTATCGCGCCTATTATGGCGTCTGATCACCCTCCTCGACGCGGGCCACGGGAACCAGTCCGCCATCGCCGCGGCTGACCCGGATGCCATAGGTGGCCGCGAGCCGGTCGTCAGACAGCACCGCGTCGGTGGGACCATCGGCAAGGATCCGTCCCCGGTGCATGAGAAGGGTGCGCGGACAGAAGCGGCTCGCCAGTCCGAGATCGTGGAGCACGACGAGAACCGCGCGCCCGCGTGCCGCCTCGGCAGCGAGAAGCTCCATCACCTGCAATTGGTGATAGGGATCGAGCGCCGCCACCGGCTCGTCGGCGAGCAGGACCGGCGCCCCGGTCGCGAGTACCCGCGCGAGCAGGACGCGTGCCCGCTCGCCGGCCGACAGATGCGTCGCGGGGCGTGCGGCAAGATGCGTGACACGCGTCGCCGCCATGGCGCGGGCGACGGCGTCGCGGTCGGCGCCTGTGGGTCGATGAAAGGCGTCGAGATGCGGCAGACGCCCGAGCGCGACCAGACGCTCGACGCGGATCGGCCAGTGGACCGGCGCCGCCTGCGGCAGGAGCGCGATCGCCCGCGCGCGTGCGGCGAGCGGGATCGTGGCGAGATCGCGCCCCTCAAGCAGGACGCGGCCGGCGGCCGGCGGCAAAAGCCCGGCAAGCGCGCGCAAAAGCGTCGACTTGCCAGCCCCGTTGGGTCCGACAAGGGCAACGAATTCGCCGGCGGCGAGCGCCATGGTGGCGTCGGCGACGACGCGCGCCTCATCGAGCGAAATGCCGAGTGCCTGCGCCTCGAGCTTCATCGCATCCGCCTCCGCGTGCGCCACACGAGGTGGAGGAACACGGGCGCGCCGACAAGCGCGGTCACCACCCCGAGCTTGAGTTCCTGCCCCCCCGGCAGCAGCCGCACCAGGAGATCGGCAGCAAGCAGCAAGACCGCCCCGCCAAGCGCGCTCGGCACGAGAAGGCGCGCGGGGTCATAGTCGAGGAACGGCCGCAGGAGGTGCGGCACGACGAGACCGACGAAGCCGATGGTGCCCGCCACCGCGACACCGGCACCGACGCTCGCCGCGGTGCCGATGATGACAAGCAGGCTGAGACGCGACAGCGCGATGCCGAGCGAGGCGGCACTGTCCTCGCCGAGCGTCAGCGCCCCGAGCCCGCGCGCCGAGGCCAGAAGGAGCGCGCCGCCGGCGAGGATGAAGGGCGCCGCGAGCGCGACGTCGTCAAAGCTGCGGTCGGCGAGACTGCCCATCAGCCAGTAGACCATGTCGGCGAGCGCGAAGGGATTCGGCGAGAGATTGAGGAGAAGCGCGGTCAGCGCCCCGGCGAGGCTGTTGATGCCGACACCGGCGAGAATGAGGGTAAGCACGCTCGCATCCTTGCGCGCGAGAATGACGAGCAGCAGCGTCGCCACGCCGGCGGCTCCGATCGCCGCCGCCGATACCGGGAACGTCATGCCGCTGCTGTTCCAGTAAAGGACCGTCACGGCGCCGAGCCCGGCGCTCGCCGAGACGCCGATGACGCCCGGTTCGGCGAGCGGGTTGCGCAACAGCCCCTGCAGGGCGGCGCCGGAGAGCCCGAGCGAGCCGCCGATGAGAATGGCGAGCAGCACGCGCGGCAGACGCACCTCCCAGATGATGCTGTGCTCCACCGCATCGCCCCCGAGGAAGAGCGCGCGCAGGACCGTCGACGGCGAAAGCGCCGCCGGCCCGAAGAAGAGCGAGAGCATGGCCAGGGCGATGAGCAGGCCGAGCAAGAGCGCATAAAGGCGCGTCGCCGCGCTCATTGCCCCGCCGCCGCTGCAAGAGCGTCACGCTGCGCGGCCAGTCGCTCCCGTCCGCGCACCAGATCCGCGATGGCCGCGACGACGAAGATGCCGGCACAGCCCCAGTGTGCTGCCGGGACGTCGATCGCCGGTGTCGCGGCGACCAGCGCGGCGGTGGCGGGATGTCTGGAAAAGCGCCAGTTTTCCTGCCAGCCGGCGCGGCTGCCGAAAAAGCTGCGCACGAAGAGATCGGGCGGATGCGCAAGAAGCCCCTCGACCGAGAGCGCCGTCCAGCCATGCACGTCCTCGGCCGCCAGCGCATTCCTGATCCCGGCTAGGCGCAGCACCTCGTCGATATAGGTGCCGGCGCCCGTGGTGACCCCCGAGGGTGTGAGATAGACCGCGCGCGGCGGCGGCCCGGAGGTCTCCAGACGGGCGACGCGCGCCCGCAAGGCGGCGAGGCGGCGATCGAGCGCGGCAAGCAGCCGCCGTGCCGTATCCTCCCGCCCGAGATGCACGCCGAGGCGGAGAAAGCGCGACCGGGCCTCGTCAAGGCTCGAAGCATGGCCGAGTTCGAGATGCGGGATCGCGAAGCGGTCGAGAAGTGCGGCCAGCCGCGGCGTGCCGGGCCCGCTGCCGACAACGAGATCGGGCCGCAGGGCGAGGATCGCCTCGACGCTGCCGTCATGTTGCGGCAGCGCCTGCGCCCGCTCCCGGGCAAAGGCGTAGGGCGCCCGGGCATCGGGCGAGAGCGCCGCGATCTCGGCCGTTGGGGCGAGCGCCAGAAGCTCGGCGTCGGTGCAGTAGTCGAGGCTGACGATGCGTTGCGGCGCCGCGGCGGCGGGCCCGGCGACGAGCAGCAGGACGGCGGCGAGAGCCCCCCACAGTCCCGTTCGCCGCTGCCGTCCACCCCCTTGCATATCGTCAGAACCTCAGGCTGAGCCCGGCGAAGGCGCCAATCCCGGGCGTGTTGAAACCGAACACATTCCGGTAGTCGGCGTCGAGCGCGTTCTCGAGCCGGGCGATGAGGTCGACGCCCTCGAGGAGACGATAGCGCAAGGAGAGCGTGGCGAGGAGGAAGTCGTCGAGCACCACCCGCGTCGCCGGAAAGGTCGAGAAATCGAGATCGTCCTGACGTCCGTTGTAATCGAGCGCGAGGCTCAGCTCGCCGCGCTCCTCGGGGAGACGATAGACGGCGCCCAGACTCGCGATCTGTTTCGCCCGGCGCACCTCGCGGCTGCCGTCGGGCTCGGTCGCGTCGAGATAGGTGTAGCTCGCGCGCAAGTGCAGATGCCCGCCCAGGCGCGCCTCGCCGCTGAACTCGACGCCCTTGCGATCGCTGACCCCGGCCTGGTTCTCGACCGACGAGAGAAAGGTCACGACATCGAAGCTGGGCGTGATCTCGTCCCTCAGTTCGGAGGCGAAATAGGTGACATCGAGGCGCAGGTCATCGCCGGGCGTGCGATAGGTGACGCCCGCATCCCAGCCGCGCGCCTTTTCCGGCCTGAGGTCGGGATTGCCGACGAAGAAGTCGGGGAAAAAGCCGAAGCGGTCGAAGAAGGTCGGGTCCGAGACGCCGGTACCATAGCTGCCGTGCAGCCGCAGCGTCTGCGCAAGCCGGTAGGACGCCGTCGCACGCCAGGTGGTGGCATCGGCGAAGGTGCCATTGAGATCCCGGCGCACGCCGACGGTGAGGAAGGCGCGCGCCGCGACATCGCTGCGCCATTCGCCGACGAACGAGGTCTGGTCGTCGGACTGCTTCTGGTTCGATGGATCGGCGGGATCGGCGGCCCGGCTCGTGAAATCGAGCGCCTCATGCTCGACCGCCGCGGTCAGCGCCCCGAGCCCGGTGGTGAGTGTCGACTGATAGACGAGCTTCCAGCGCCGCCCGGCGAAGCGGCTGACGAAGGCGCCGTCGGCGAACGTGTCGCTCGCGGTATCGGTGAGCGCCAGCGACAGCGCCTGCGTCCAGATGTCGTCGAGGAGCGAGAGATCGGCATAGACACGGCCGTAGAATGCATCGAAGGCGCGCCGGCGATCGGCGTCACCTCCTGCGCCAGCTCGACCGCCTGCGCCGCCGGCTGGAGGTCTCCGGGGCCCGGGACGGGGAACTCGGGAGGCAGGACGCGGTGCAGGGGCTGGCCTGGGAGCTGCTCCTGGGCGGCGGCCTCTCCCGGGCGCTCGACCTGACCCGGGAGGACGCGCGCACGCTGGCGCGCTATGACACGAGCCGCTTCGCCCGGCGCGGGCGCTGGGATCGCGTGGCCCGCGGGCGCAAGCGCTACTACGAGGCCCAGGCCCGGACCATCGGTCCCC